>JBILRJ010000337.1:0-3264 GCA_044372695.1 Spirosomataceae bacterium | reverse complement strand
TTTTATTGAGCCTTTCTGAATGTTTAAGTATTTTTTGTAAGGCCTCCTTATACTCATCTGGCGTTCTATCTTTCAATAAAGCCACATCTGCCTCGCCAATAATAGCCGTAAGTGGTGTGCCAAACTCGTGCGAAGCATTGCTAATGAAGTTTTTGTTTGTTTCAAAAGCAATTTCTATTCTATTCAAAAGATTATTAAATGTAGTGGTAAGCCTCTTTATTTCGACTGTATTTTTAATGTCATCCAGCCGTAAATGTATATTATCTGTGCTTATGCTATTTACTTTTGTTATTATTTTATCTATTGGGTCAAAAAATCGCTTTGAAAATAAATTAGTAAGGTAAATGATGATTAGAATTGAAATAAACCCGCCAATAAGCAATACTTTTTTCAGCAAAATTAAATGGTGCGTATTGTAGTAGTTTTTTGCCGAAACGATGACGAAATAAAAACCTTTGGGACTTTCCCTTTTCTTCCCAAAATAAAAAATGTCATCTTGTTGAAAATTAGCAAATTGCTGATTGTAAACTGAATTAAGGAGATTGACCGGAAGTGAATTCGTCTCGGCTAATTGTTTAATTGCTTTTACGGAGGGGCAATACAAAATATACTCTTTTTCATCACTTAGTAATTCTAAGTGCTCTTCCCTAATACTTTTTAATACTTGAGCGTAACTCTGATTGGATTCAAATTGGCGCTTTTCTGCCACACTAACCCTTGCCTCTAATCGCTTATAAAAATCCGCGTATGAGTAATTTGATAAAAAGTAATAAACGCTTGATCCCAAAAAAAACAAAATCAGGCTTATTGAAATTATTAACAGAATGGTGATTTTTCGAATACTACTCATGCTTCTTTAAGTATATAGCCCATGCCTACTGCTGTATGTATTAATTTTGGCTCAAAATCCACATCAATTTTCTTTCGAAGGTAATTGATGTAAACATCTACCACATTGGTTCCTACATTGAAATTAATATCCCAAGCATTTTCTAATAGGTCCATTCTTGACAATACTTTGCCTTTGTTTTTGAGAAGAGTGAATAATAATCGATATTCTGTAGCAGTAAGAATAATTTCTTTACCATTTCGGGTAACCATTTTTGCATCATCATCAAGGGTCAAATTGGATATAAAATATTTTGCTTTGGGATTTTGAGTACCCATTTTCTCCATATTTGATCTTCTTAAAATAGCATTAATACGGGCTATCAACTCATTGAACTTAAAAGGCTTGACGAGGTAATCGTCCGCACCCGAATTTAAGCCTAGAGCAATATTGTCTGGCGTATTTAATGCCGTTAAAAAAAGTATTGGCGTTTGTATTCCGAGCCCTCTAATTTCTTTACAAACCTCTATCCCGTTTTTTTCAGGAATCATTATGTCCAACAAGATTACATCATAATGGTTGTTTAAGGCCATTTCAAGTCCATCAACGCCATTTAATGCAACCGACACCTCAAAAGATTCTTCCCCCAAGCCCTTTTTGACAAAATCGACCACATCGGGTTCGTCTTCTATAAGTAGGATGGAGATGATATTCATTGATTTGACGATGGAAAATTCCTTTGTTCTAGTTATGTAACAAAATGTTAAAAATTAATTTTACCAAATATATCACAAAAAACTAGTTCGCTATTTTTGATGAGCATATTTATCATGAAATCGCATTTATTCTTTACCATTATTTGCTAGTTCTCACTTTAAAATGAAAACATAAAAGCACCCAAAAGTCCATTAAAGAATTTAATGAAGGACTTAAACAAAAAAAGAATTCAAATTAACCACTTTTTGATTTCTGCTCCTCTTTTCCTCCAAAGAAACAAAATACTGCAATGATGTATTAATGCGAATTAAGGGTTAAAATCTGGAATAAGATAGAAATTACCTTTGATTTCCCTATTTCATTATAACAATGCAATTTGTTGGTTCTTTGTTTTCTAAGGCATTTCTTTTTTTTAGAAAAAAAGAAACAAAAAAACTTATTTACTTCATTTAATCCAAGACGAATCAGTCGGCTGACTGACCGATTTTCACTTCGCTATCGGCTATTTTCTTTGACCCTGACGCACATTCCCCATGCGCATTGTCAAAGCTCCGTCTACCGCTTCGTTCAAATCTTTCGTCGGATTAACCGCAAAATCATTTATAAGTCCCAAAAAAGAATAAACAGAATTGGCTAAGCTGAATCGAAGCCAAAAGCGGTAAAAAAAGAGAAATAAAAATTAGAAGTTTCAACTCTTAATTCGCATTATTAGGCAACTATCATCTCTCCACGGATGCTATCCGAGGTTATGAACAATCTACAGATATGACTTGCCATAAGGTCATGACAGCTAGATTTAGCCTAGTACACTCATTCTAAGTGCAATTAATAGACTATAATCTGAACCCCGAGGGTTTGTGACTATTATTACAACATATATTTTTCGTCAAACTCAATTCCGTTTTCTATCAACAATCTTTTAAACTCATCATAATAGGTTTCCTTTTTGTGATGTTCTTTTTGTTTTTTCACATAATCAATAATCTTGTCTCGCTCTCGAATGTTATAGGTAAATGCACCATAACCATCTTGCCAACTTGTGAAATCAGGGAATTTCCCACTTTCTTTCATCCATAAATTACTGGCAACTTTTATATCTTTTATTAAATCAGCTAAAGCAAGGGTTGGATGTAAATCGCAAAAAATGTGAATGTGGTCTTCGACACCATTGATACGATAGAGTTTACAGTTTTTATTTTCGATAACTCCCCAAATATATTTGTATAATTCCTCGCAATGTTCTTCTGCAATGGTTGGTTTTCGGTATTTAGTGCCAAAAACAATTTGATAATATATTTGCTTGAAACTGCTCATAGCCCTAATACATTCAATTTATTTTAAATTTCTTTCATGCTCACCAAATTAACATTTTTTAGTATCATATCATTCAAGCCAAGTAGACATTATATTTTTTAGCTCTCGGTCACATACCCTCTCCTCGGATTGCATCATCTGTCCACGGATTCCATCCGAGGTTATGCACATTACAGCCTTTCAGGCTGATAGATGCCGGAATTACAACGTGTACTGCAACCCCGGAGGGGTTCTATACATAACCGCGGATTGTATCCGTGGTTACTACCTGCAGATGTGACATGCAGATTGTGTATCAATTGCATCATCTCTCCACGGATTCCATCCATGGTTATGCACATTACAGCCTTTCAGGCTGATTGAATCATTTAGGAACTTTGTCATTGAAATTTTATAATTTAACG
>JBILRJ010000052.1:0-13482 GCA_044372695.1 Spirosomataceae bacterium | reverse complement strand
AAAAAAGAGGTGGTGTCGATTTATTTATTTTCGATGCTGAGTGGCTTGGTCAATTTGAGTTTACCTTTAGGTGTACAGACCATCATAGGCTTAGTTTTGGGAGCAACCATGGTCACCTCCATTTACGTCTTAATCACCTTGGTTGTTTTAGGCGTATTTATAGTTGGGGTCTTGCAGGTCAACCAGATGAAAATCATCGAGCGGGTGCAACAAAAATTGTTCACCGAATACGCTTTCGAATTTGCCAATCGACTGCCTAAATTTGATTTAAAAAAGACCGATCATTATTTTATTCCAGAAAAAATCAATCGTTTTTTTGATACCGTCAACATCCAAAAAGGCTTTGCTAAATTGTTATTAGACATCCCCATTGCGAGTGTGCAAATCGTTTTAGGAATTATATTGCTTTGCCTATATCATCCATTGTTCATTATTTTGGGTTTGGTTCTTATTTTAATACTTGGTTTAATTTTAAAGTTCACAAGTGCCAAAGGCGTTGAAACAAGCATAGAGGAGTCAAATTACAAATACAAGGTGGTCGGATTTTTTGGAGAAATGGCACGAACCTTGAAGTCGTTTAAATCCATCCAAAATTCCAGATTGAATTTAAGTAAAACCGATAAAAATGTGGAGGGCTACTTGGCGGCCAGAACAAAACATTTTAAAATCTTACTTTTCCAATATAAGACATTGATTTTTTTCAAAGTAAGTTTAAGCATTCTAATGCTAACATTGGGAACTTACTTGTTGTTAAATCAACAATTGAATATTGGGGAATTTATCGCTGCTGAGATTGTCATTTTGATGGTTATTGCGGCTGTTGAAAAACTGATTGTTAGTCTAGATAGCCTTTATGATGTAATAACAGGTTTAGAAAAATTGGCTAGCGTAACAGAATTGCCTTTGGAGTCAACTGGGGATTTGAACCTTGCCCCTAGCCAAGCTGTGGAAATTAAATTAGAAAAGTTCAGTTTTCAATTCAACTCATCCAAGAGATTATTGGATTCCATTTCAGTGCATATATTACCCGGTCAAAAAGTAAGCGTCAGTGGAGAAGAAGGCTCAGGGAAATCTTTGTTTTTACGTATCTTAACGGGTAATTACCAAGATTTCGAAGGCTCTTTTTTAATCAATCAAATTCCGATTCATAATTTTAACTTAACGAATTTCCGGGGTATGACTGGCGTTTTATTTCAAGGACAAGAAATATTTGAAGGTACCATTTGGGAAAACATCAGTTTAGGGAACCAAGATGTTTCCTCGAATGAAATCATGGAATTAGCACAAAAATTAGGCATAGAAGATTTTATCGTTCATTTTAAAAAGGGGTTTGATCATGTCATTGAGCCGATTGGCAAAAAAACACCACATTCTACCATACGGAAAATTTTACTTTTGCGTGCCTTATCAGGGAAAAAGAATCTTTTGCTGTTAGATCATCCATGGAATGGTTTGGAGGCATCAAGTGCTGAAAAAATAAAAAATTATTTACTAAGCGACCATTTGCAAAGCACTTGTGTGATCATTTCAAATGACCAAGCATTCAATCAAAAAACCGCCTTACAATTGAACTTCAAAAATGGAAAATCAGTTTAAATCATTCGAAGAAATATATCCACTTGGAAAAGGGACGGAGATCAAACCTTGGTTGATCGGATTTTGTATATTGTTGTTTGGCATTATCTTTTTGCCATGGACACAGAACATTCGATCAAAAGGCCAAATTACGAGTCTTTTTCAAGAACAAAGGCCTCAAAAAATTTACAGCCCCATTGCAGGTAAAATTGCCAAATGGAAGGTAAAAGAAGGTGATTTTGTGAAAAAAGGAGATACGCTGGTGAAAATTTCCGAGATAAAAGCAGAATACCTCGATCCTAAGTTGATCAACAGAACGCAAGAGCAATTGGATGCCAAAAGAAATTCCATGGCTTATTACGAGCAAAAAGTAGCAGCGACGGCCTCACAAATTGAGAACCTAAAAACTTCAAAAAGGCTTAAAAGAGAGCAGTTGACGAACAAGGTAAGTCAAATTAATCAGAAATTGATTGGAGAAAAAGCGGAATTAGAAGCCAACATCAATGAGTACAACTTGGTCAAGGATCAATTTGATCGGAACCAGAAAATGTACAAAGAAGGATTAATCTCTCAAACTCAATATCAGCAGCGAAATGTAGCTCTTCAAAACTCTTTTGCTAAAAAAACCATTACAGAAAACAAGGTAAGTCAAACATTGCAAGACATCACAAATGCGCAAATTGAATTGAGAGGAGTTGATCAGGAGTATGATGAAAAAATTAACAAAGCAGAAAGTGATCGTTTTCAAAACTTGGGTCAAATTGAAATTGCCCGTGGAGATGTAGCAAAATTAGAAAACCTCGTGGTTAATTACACCATCAGAAATGGCATGTATTTGTTAATCGCGCCACAGGATGGTCAAATCATCGAAGCCAAAAAAGCGGGTATAGAAGAAATCATCAAAGAAGGAGAAGAATTGTTGACGATTGTTCCGAACAGAAATAATTATGCGATTGAAATGTTTGTTAGGCCGGTAGATTTACCTTTGATTGCCATCGGTCAAAACGTACGTTTCATTTTTGATGGTTATCCAGCCATCATTTTCGCAGGAGGTTGGCCAGAGCAAAGTTTTGGAACATTTGCAGGCAAAGTCCTTGCCATTGAAAGCACCATCAATGCGAATGGATATTTTCGAGTAATTGTGAGAGAGGAGACTTCTGAGAAAAAATGGCCTGAACAAATAAAAATAGGAACTGGCGTACAAGGAATCACCTTGTTGAACGATGTCCCACTTTGGTACGAGATTTGGCGAAACATCAACGGTTTTCCAGCGGATTTTTACAAGGGGAATAAAAAATCGGAAGCAAAAGATGAGAAATAAATACGTATTGTTTTTATTGATTGGACACCTTTGCCTGGGCCAGGATAAAACACTTTATCCGGAATCCTTTTTGAAAATTGTCCAAACTTTTCATCCAGTAGTAAGAACCACGAACATTGGTGTACAAAAAAGCGAAGCAGAAATTCTCAAATCACGTGGTGCTTTTGACCCCATTTTATCTCATTACAGTGCCAAAAAAACCTTGGATAACAAAAACTATTATGAGTACCATTCACCTGAATTGAGTATTCCTACTTGGTACGGCATTGAAGTGAGTGCGGGAATTGAAAATTTACAAGGCACGAGAATAGATCCTAGCCGAACCACTGGACAAACCAGCTACATTGGAATCAACATTCCTTTGGCCAAAAATTTGTTGATGGACAAAAGAAGAGCGGCTTTGGCGCAAGCGAAAATCATGAATAAAATGGCCTTTGAGGATCAAAGAACTGCCATTAACCAATTGTTGTTTGAAGCCATGGAAGCCTATTTCCTTTGGGCAAAAAGTTATACTGTTCTCAAAGTAGTTAAACAAAACTTAGACATTGCTGAAAAAAGAGTGAGTTTTGTGAAACGCAGTGTAGAATTAGGGGAAAGACCCCCGGTGGATACCCTAGAGGCAGGAACACAGCAACAATATTTTGAAAATTTATTCCAAAATAAATTATTGGAATACCAAAATAATGCCCTGACATTGTCCGCATTCCTTTGGTCTGAACGAAATTTACCCATGGAATTAGCCCCCGAAGTAAGTCCGAGTACTACTTGGGAAAATTTTGCACTTTTTGCCGACTTTGATATGAACAGGGAATCGCTTTTGGAAAAAGCCATCGCCAATCATCCTGAATTAAAAGCTTATCAATATAAAATTGAAGGCTTACAAGTAGAACGAAAATTGAAATTGCAGAGCCTTCTTCCTAAAATAGATGTAAGCTACAATCAATTATCCAAAGGCAATCCGACCATTTACACGGCTAATTTATTCGACAATAATTTTCAATATGGCCTTAAAGTAGAGATCCCCTTGCGATTTTCACAAGGGCGTGGGGAATATGCTCAAGCCAAATTAAAAATACAGGAAGAAAATGTGAATCTTGCTCAGAAAAAACAAGGGATTGAAATTAAAATCAATAGCTACTTTAATCAATTTCAGAGCCTCAAAAAACAAATTGCTACCCAAGAATTGGCCCTCAAGAACTATCAATCTTTGGTCAAAGCGGAAGAATCAAAATTTGAACAAGGAGAATCTAGTTTGTTTTTGATCAACAGTCGAGAAACCAAAGCCATGGAATCTGCAGAGAAACTCATCGATCTCAAGGCTTATTTATTCAAATCGGTTTATGGTTTGCAAGCCAGCGCGGGGGTATTGAATTAAAATCTCAAACGAGATAAGACATCAATCAAAGCTCATAAATGGTTGTAACAATCAAGCCGCCGTTTTCAGGTGCCTCACAGACTTTTTTTTGCATTTTCACTTTCATATTAAATGGCGGACTAGTCAAAACAATTCCACTATTGAATTGCAGTCGAATTTCTTTTCCTACTGAGAGATCTAAATTGTGTTGAAAATCACTTTGCTTGGGTAAATGTTCGGTCAAAACCATGTACTTATACTTCAGACATAATTGGGGTAAAGCTTGTGCTATTTGTTTATTAGAAAGATGCTGAAGCACTTGACGAATAAATACAATTTCTGCAGTAGGCAGTTCCTCTTTCGTTAAGTCCAAAACTCTAAAATCGACACCTAAACTAGCAAATTGGGTCTTATTAAAATCAATGAGTTGAGGAACAATATCGCATGCGATGTAATTATCACATAATTGACGAAGTTTTGAACCAATCGAAAAATCCCCGCAACCTAAATCAACAACGTTTGGTTTTTTCTCAAATTCACCTAAGAAATCTTCGACTGCTTTTAGGTAAGGAGCAACTATTTCACTGGTATGCGAGCCCGAACCTGAAAAATAGGGTTGTGATGGATCATTGGATTTTCCCCAGGCATCTGTTTCATAAATTTTTTCAAATAATTGCTGTGTGCTAAGCTTTTTAAATTTTGCAATTTGAAAAGTATGTCGAAAATTTTGAATCCGAACTAAACAAGAGAAGGGCAGGATTTTTAGTAATATTTGTTTCAGATACATTGACCCATGATTTAATTTAGAAAAAGCAATAAGGGTAAATTTAGCCATTATTTGAATAAAAAAAGGATGTTCTAACGTATAAATCAAGCCCACAAAAATTAGTGACCCAATTTAGAAAAGTAAAAACAGGCGGGAAGATTTGATCAAGCATGTGCAAAAAATTCTTAGAGAATTACCCTTCCGTTTTGGATTTGTGTTTAGGATAAGAAAAAGAAAAGATCTCTATTTTAAGCCTGAGACTAAAAATTATTTGGAGAATTCCTGATTATGAAAATTGGATTAACCCTAAATTATGAATAATTTGAAATCTGATGCTAATCACTCATCGCCCTCATGTCGTTCATTTACCCTTGAATTAAACTTTTCCCATGAAATCATATTTTTATAATTCCTTATTATTCGCCAGCATTATTTCATTTGCTTGCAGTTCAGTTGCCAAAGAAAGTACGGCCATCACTCCTACTCTGCAGACACCGATTATCGTCAAAGAATATACATTTGACGTTAAACCCATTTGGGCAGACGAATTTGATAACGGAACAATTCCAGACCCAAGCAAATGGTCTTATGATATTGGCGGTGGTGGTTGGGGAAATAATGAACTACAATATTACAGCAACAAAGAGGCGAACGCAAGCATCAGTAAAGGCATATTGAGCATCAAGGCAATTAAAGAAAACTTAGCAGGTTCTGCTTATTCATCGGCTAGAATCGTTACCAAAGGCAAAGGCGATTGGCTCTATGGCCGTTTTGAGGCGCGTGCCAAAGTTCCTGCGGGGAAAGGTACGTGGCCGGCATTCTGGATGCTGCCTACAGACAACAACTATGGCACTTGGCCAAATTCAGGAGAAATAGACATCTTAGAGCACGTTGGATTTGCCCCAAACGAAGTCCATTGTACCGTACATACGGCGGCATTTAACCACACCAAAGGCACTCAAGTAGGTGTAAAAAAGATCATCCCTACTGCCATCTCCGAATTTCACACCTATCGAGTAGATTGGACACCCCTATCCATCAAAGGCTATGTTGATGATGTGCAATATTTTGAATTTAAAAATTCAAATAATGGAAGTGCGGCTTGGCCATTTGATCGAAAATTTCACATCATTTTGAATCAAGCTGTGGGAGGAAATTGGGGTGGTGCTCAAGGGGTCGATGTTTCGGCTTATCCTGCCACATTTGAAATTGATTACGTGAGGGTGTATAAAATGATTGAAAAATAATCCTTAAAAGCTAAATAAAGAATTTTATCAAACAACTGAACTTTTTACGCCCTAAATTGCAGGGGGTAAGGGGACGCATTACCCCTTAAAAAAAGTCAATCAGAATCGCTACTACAAAATTGATTTTCTTAATCAATTAACTGATTTTTTCTCTGTGCTTTAATTATTTTTTGAAATCTCGCGGTTAAAAAAAATTCTACCTAAAGAAGCTTGGTGAATGATGAAGTTCCACTCTTCTCGCAATAAAACCCTCTTTCATCGATAAAATGCCATTCAGCGAAGAATAAGAGGGCCTCCCCTTCGTGATTTTGTACCTTTGTAGCAGGTTTAATCAAAAAAAACCCATAAAGCCTAAGTAAAAACATGTACATATCATCCCAATCAATGAAAAAATTCTTGTTTCTAGCGATTCTCTCGCTCGCCTATTTAACTTCTTTTGCTCAATTACCTGCTGGAAAAATGCCCGACATGAATCGTGGCCATGTGTTCGGCAAGGTGGTTGATGAGCAAGGAAAACCCGTTGAATTTGCATCCGTAGTTTTATTAAAAACGATTGTTGATCCAACGACTAAAAAGAACAAGGACATTTTAGTGAAAGCTCAGCAAGCGGAATTAAATGGCGATTTCAATTTCAAAGAAATTCCCGTAAATGTCCGTTTAAAAATAAAAATTAGTTTTGTCGGTTACATCAATTATGAAATGCCCATTGCATTTACCATGCCCAAAATGGAAGGCATGACTCCAGGTCAACAACCTGATCCTGCCGCGATGGCCAAAATGATGGCTGCTTTTGAAAAAGATTTGGGGAATATCAAACTAGCCACCGATAATAAAATATTAGAAGGTGTTACGGTAACCACGGCTAAATCTTTGGTAGAAATGGACATCGACAAAAAATCGTTTAATGTAGGACAAAATATCGTTACAGCTGGAGGCACCGCCATTGACGTCATGAGAAACATTCCTTCCGTGCAAGTAGACATCGATGGAAACGTCAAGGTTCGAAATGCGAATCCCACTTTGTTCATTGATGGACGACCGACGAGTTTAAGCATGGATCAAATCCCCGCCGATGTAATCGAAAAAGTGGAAGTAATCACCAATCCCTCTGCCAAATATGATGCCTCTGGAAGTATGGCGGGCATCATTAACATAGTTTTGAAAAAAAATAAGAAAAATGGTTACAACGGAATGGTGAATGTTGGTGCCGACCGATTTGGAGGAGCTAATTTGATGGGGAATTTTACCTATCAACAGAAAAAATGGAACCTGACGGCAACCATCATGAACATGCGCAATAGAAATGTGTCGCTAGGAAATAGCGAACGTATCAGTAACATCGACGGATTTCAGTCGAATGTTTACCAAGACATCGACAATAAAACACGAGGCATGATGTTGTTTCCTAGATTCTCTGCAGATTATGCCATCAGTAACCGTAGCACACTTTCACTAGGAGCCTTTTTTGGTGGAGGAGGAAAATTCAGCCCAGTGGAAGACATTTTGATTACCAGTACCATAAATGGCGTAAAAACCTTGAGTCGGCGGACTTCTCAAAGCACCCGCGAATTTGCTCCACAAGGATTTCAACTTGGTTTTAAGCACAATTATCCAAAAGCTGGAGAGGAACTAACTATGGACCTCAATTTTTTTGGAGGTACAAATAAAAATGATGGGATTTTTACCACCGATTATTTGAATAACAATGCCATTACCGGTACGCAAATTCAAAGAAACATCGGATCGGGAAACAATAAATTCATCACCATCCAAACGGATTATGTGAAACCCATTGCACATGAGGGCACCATTGAAATGGGTTTGAGGGCGCAAATTAATGAGTTGGCCAATGAAAACAACAACAGCATCAAATCGGTAGGTTCTGAAGTTTACAGACCCATCACCTCCGCTTCCATCAATTACAAATCCATTAACAATGTTTATGCGGCTTATTTCTCGATTTCTGGCAAAGCAACCGCCTTTTCATACAAATTAGGCTTGCGTGGAGAAAGTTCCAATTACGACGGAGAATTATTGAACACAAAACAACAATTCAGCAATAATTTCCCTTTGAGTTTATTCCCCTCGATCTTTTTGAAAAAAGATTTGTCCAAAACAGACGCCCTGCAATTGAGCATTACTCGGAGAGTAAATCGCCCCAACTTTTTCCAAATTATCCCTTTTGTTGATTACAGCGATAGTTTAAATATTTCCCGCGGAAATGCTGATTTAGTACCCGAGTTCACGGCCTCCGGCGAAATTGCTTACAGCAAAACACAAGGATCCGCCACCTTCTTAGTTTCGGGTTACTACAAATACACAGACAATTTGATTACTCGCTTTTTGAAGCAAGAAATCAATCCAATTAGCGGTAGAACTGATTTAATCAACACATTTGTCAATGCAAATTCCAGCATCAATTACGGAACAGAGTTTACTTACACCAATAAATTGCAAAACTGGTGGGACTTGACCGCGAATGTGAATTTTTACAATTCCAAAATCAACATTGCCAACATTGATGCCAATCAAGCATCAGATGCTTTATGGACGGCTTTTGGAAAGATCAATAACAACTTCATGTTACCCAAAAAATGGGTGATTCAATTATCGGCCGATTACCAAGGAAAAACAAATTTACCAGTTTCTCAAAATCAAGGCATGCAAGGGCCTCCAGGAAATCAGGCACAAAGTTCGTCTCAAGGATTCATTGAACCCTTTTATGGCATAGATTTGGCCATAAAAAAGTCCTTCTTAAAAAACGACATGGCTTCCTTGACACTTGCTTTCAATGACATGTTCAAAACCAGAGGAAACACTCGAATTTCTTATGGAGAAGGATTTACGCAATCCTATTACCGCATTTCCAATCCGCAACAAATACGCTTAACCTTATCCATTCGCTTCGGCAAATTTGACATGAATTCCATGAAGAAGAACAACAATTCGGGTAGTTCAGAAGCCATGCAAATGCAGTAGTGAGAATTATGAGTTATGAATTATGAGTTATGCACCTTGCATTTAAGTTTTATACTCATAATTCATAACTCATAACTCAAAATTATTATTTGTACTTTTGCGCTTTCGTAAATTCAAAAAATCATTCATGACCAACGCTTCCAACCGGACCAAAATTATATTGGTCTTGGGTATTTTATCCGCCATCGGACCACTATCAATCGATATGTATTTGCCAGCATTCAAAAATATGGCAAACGCACTTCATTGTTCAGAAGAACAAATTGGTTATACATTATCTAGTTTCTTTTTTGGAATTTGTTTAGGGCAATTGATCAATGGTCCTTTATTAGATCATTTTGGAAGAAAAAAAGTCCTTTATGTCGGATTATCCGCCTATGTAATTAGTTCTTTGGCTTGTGCCTTAGCCATTTCTGTAGAGCAATTGATCTTTTTTCGTTTCATTCAGGCCCTGGGTGCCAGCATTGGAATGGTTGCGCCCAATGCCATCATTCGAGAAACCTTTGAGGAAAAAGAACGCCCAAAGGTGATGTCTTTGATGATTTTAATACTAGGCGTGTCTCCCATTTTAGCTCCATCTTTGGGAAGTATGCTCTTGATCGTGTCGAGTTGGAAATTCATTTTTGCGCTTCTCGCAGTGATTATATTCGTGATTATTTTCTTGATCAAAATGTGGTTGCCAGAGAAAATGGATCGGGAAAAAGGAGGCGCATTCAAATTGGGCAACATCATCAAAGCCTACAAAGCGCTTTTCAAAGAAAAAGAATTTTTAGTTTTTGCCTTTACGGGTTCCATTGGTGCAGGGACCATTTTCTCCTTCGTGGGTGGTGCACCCTTGACATTTTTGAATTACTATGCGGTCGATGAAACAAAGTTTGGTTGGATTTTCGCCATTGTCGCATCAGGAATCATTGGCGCGAGTCAATTCAATCATTTGGTATTAAAAAAATACAGCAGTCTACAAATATTGAAAGTCACCCTTCCTATTCAATTGATTTTATGCAGCATTTACGCCATTCTTTCCAAATTTGGCTGGATCACCCTTGAAATCAATATCTTGTTATTATTCTTGACCTTGGCTTGTCAGGGTTTCAATTTCCCAAATGTGGCCAGTCTTGCTCTGAGACCATTCAACAAAGGAGCTGGATCCGCCTCCGCCATGATGGGGTCCATCCAAATGGCTTGGGGTTCTATTTGCTCAATGGCCATCGGCTTGTTTTTCGATGGAACGCCTTTCACCATGGCCATTGTCATGTGTTTTTGTGCCTTTTTAGCAAATATGATCCTTTTTGTGATAGGGAACAAGATGGTTTTAGGGAAGGGTTAATAGGTAAGAGGGATTAGGTAAGAGGTAATAATGCGAATAAAGAGTTGAAATTATTTTTAGGGTCGGTTCTAAAAGTATGTTTAAAAGTGAATTTGAATTTGCTATTTCCCTATTTCTTATACAGAGTTGCAATCTACGGGCTAATTCTTTTTCTATGGCATTTCTTTTTTTTCAAAAAAAGAAACTTATTTAAGCCAGGTAATCCAAGACGAAATCTTAGTTTAGCAAATTTATTTGATTTTGCCTTTACGCCCTCCGCCTTCGACTCCGCTCAGGCATCGGTCTAACCTCTTGCATCATACATCTTACATCAATCCGCTTCGTTCAAAACTATCGTCGGATTAACCGCAAGTTCATTTATAAATAAATAGCGTTGGCTGAGCGGAGTCGAAGCCAAAAGCGGTAAGAAGAGGAGTGTAAATTGGATATTTTAACCCTTAATTCGTAATAATACCTATTACCTCTTATAAGGTCCCTTACCTAGCACCAATAAACGCAACAAAAATCCCAATAATGTACCGACTTTTTTAGAAAGTTCTACTTGATTTTTGGTATCATTTAGCCATTTTTTACCGCTAAACAGATTTAACAAAATTTTCCAAGTCCAAAAAATTGGGACTAAGAGGAGATAATTGAGGTATATTAACAAAAGTGCCCCAATTCCATAACTCTTGCGAATCCACAACAAATTAGATAATTGAATTTGTATGGCAAATCGATTGACCCAAGAATATTCCGTTCTTCTGTATTCGTTTTCATGAATCAAATGTACAAATCTCACCTCCGAGGAATAGGCTAATTTCCCCAATTTCGCTAATCGAAAACTTAATTCCGCATCCTCCGCATACATAAAAAAGTCCTCATCCCATTTCCCCGCTTTGAAAAAATTCGCCTTTGAAACAAGGATAAATGCCCCCACCAAATTATTGGTTTCGCCATCTGGAAAATTTTCTTTGGGTAACAAACGCTCAACAAATTGTTGGATGATGGGCAAATTAGGTAGAATATAAAAATCTTTACGGATGTCGTTTAAGGTATAATAAAAAGGAATTTCAGCGCGATTTTCATCCAATTGTATTCCTCCAATGGCCAGAAAATCGGATTTGCTTTTTAAAAATTCAAGGGCATTGAAAATGCTATTATCAATGATCAATGTATCCGCATTCAAAAATAGGACAAATTCTCCCTCAGCATGTTCGACCCCCACATTATTCCCTTTGGAAAAGCCCCAATTGCCGCCAGAATTAATCCATTTCGTAGATGGATATTCAGACAGAATTTCTCGATTGGCGCCCTCCACGAAACTATTATCCACCACAATACACTCGTAGGAAAGTCCAGAAGTATGCGATTGTATACTGCGCAAACACTCCAAAAGCAATTTTTCGGTTTTGTAATTAACAAAGATGATGGATACGTCGAGCAAGGTGTTATAATTTATTTCAAAATTAGCTTCAATTTGGGATTATTCTATGCCCTTCAAAATTATTTATGCCAACTAATTCCCTAATTCGACTTAAATACGATCAGCGGACAAAGTATACTTGTCATGTAAACGGAATTTTGTTGTGAGTTACCATTAAAACATTCCCATGGAGAACCATATTGGACTCCTTTACGAAAATCCCCTTCACGTAATTCCATGATGTATTCCTTGACTAATTTTCGCGCATTGGGGATTTGTGTTTTGGCCATCAATTGAGCCACCCAGCCAACTGGCGTACCCCAATAGGCCCCATTTTGGTAAGTATCCTTTTTCACCAAACTCCGTTCCCATGCATTTGTCGCATCAAAATCATCGCTCTTTAATACATGTCGAATATTTCCTTTCCAACTTAAATTACCCTTCAAATAGGCTTCATTGAGGGCCAAAGAGGCTTTTTCTGTTTGTTGATTGGTTAAAATACCCAAATATGCCGCAAATGAAGTGCTCCAAACATCTTTTTGACCACTTATTCCCGTGCTTGCTTTTAATAATCCAGAATGAGTAATAAAGGTGGCTGGAATGAGTTTTTTCAAGCTTTTTGCACAATTTTTGTAATAGACATACCGTTTTTGTTGTCCTATTTGTTGAAATATTTCAGCCAATTCCTTCGCGGCTTGGTATTTCAAAATGGACGGAAAACACAAATCTCCCGTCATATAAATGGCATCCCGAAAACCAAAATCGACTCCACGGTTTTCTTCTTGGACACTCACTAAGGGGCTATTTGCAGCACTTGGCACGGAATTGAAGGCCCATTCTAAACGTTCGAGTATAGAAACGCTATCGACTTTTTGAACCAAAATAGATTCATTTTTTTCATGAATGGCATAATACCAAACCATGTGAATGAAATAGAAGGCATCACAAAATGGTGGCTGCTTCCCCCATTTAGGTTCTCCTTGCTCTTCAAAATCATAAGTTCCCGGAAAATAAATCGGCTTGGAATCATCTATTCGAATGTGATCAGCAATGGCTCCTTTGGGAATAAAGGTGCCCCATTTTGTCGTTTGAAAATGATCACTTTGAGTAGCGGCGGTTAATAATAACAAATGTAATTGTTCTTTTTGCGTCACAAATCCTCCGTCCAATGACATGGCATAATCGCGAATCCAAAAAGCAGGATAACTGTTTCTACCCCCTGGACGAATGAGCGTTCCTCCCGTATTATTGGGTCCAAAATTGGAAGAAATGCGCTGGCCCGGATAAATGCGGGCGGAATCTGTCACATCCTTGGCCATTTTTTCCAAGAAATCCAGATCATTTCGATCAATCCATTTTACCTGCTGAGCAGATATTTCAGCGAAAATGAAAATGAAAAAAAAGAGCTTCATTTTCATTTTTCTTTGATCAACCAAATATCAAATATTTTGGAATGTTGGCGCCAGTTCAAATGCGATTCTTCTGGCTCGTCAAAAGAAACCGAAATT
>JBILRJ010000319.1:0-3583 GCA_044372695.1 Spirosomataceae bacterium | reverse complement strand
CGTAAATGGAGGTGACCATGGTTGCTCCCAAAACTAAGCCTATGATGGTCTGTACACCTAAAGGTAAACTCAAATTGACCAAGCCACTCAGCATCGAAAATAAATAAATCGACACCACCTCTTTTTTGTTACTTACTACTAATTCGGAAATTCGTTTGAAGCTACTTTTCTTTTCCATGCCCTTTAATTTGTGTACAAAACTAAAAATACTTTTTCAAATAATAGTATTACTATTACAAATATGAAAAAATTGCATTTGTGTTAGTGAATCTATCGTGTATTTTTGTGGCATCTTATATTTAATCATGGACTATTCTTTGAATTTTAAAGTTAATGAAAGTATTTATCTAAAAGATCCTGAAGGGACCGAATTAGGTAAGTTAATTGTTAAAGGGGCCATCGATTTAATTCATCAGTTAGGATTTGAACATTTTACGTTCAAAAAACTTGCTCTGGCTTTGCATACAACAGAGGCGACTATCTATCGGTATTTTGAAAATAAGCATCGTTTATTACTTTACATTTTAAACTGGTATTGGTCCTACATGGAATACCTCATTTTATTTCAGCTGCAACCAATTGAACATCCTAAAGCTAAATTGGAAAGACTGGTTGAGTTATTGGCCCGCGAACTACCCGAGAGCCTTGGCCAAACAGATTACAACAAAAAGTTTTTGCACCAGATTGTTATAACGGAAAGTAGTAAGGTTTATTTGGTCAAAGAGGTAAAAGAAATTAATCAGAACGAAGTTTACAAACCCTACAAAGATTTGTGTTCACGCATTTCTGAAATCATCCAAAGCCATAATCCCGCTTATCAATTCCCACATTCTTTGAGCTCTACTTTAGTTGAAACGGCTCATTCTCAGTTGTTTTTTAGTAGTTTTTTGCCACGATTGACCGATGTTGGGGACGAAAATAAGCAAGTCTTTGTGGAGCGATATTTAAAAGATTTGATTTTCAAGGTTGTTGGATAAGGATGCGTTTAAAGAGCAAAAATAAATATCCAAATACTTTCCGATCTCCCTCTTCTGCATCGCTAATATCGAGGGAAAGATTATTTTACCACATTTTTAAGCGCAAGGAGCATCCCAAGGCAACATACCATTGATTACTTTTCACTAAACTTTTTCCTGCCGACATGTCTACTTTGATGTCTTCCGACAAGTAATAGGCAATCCCAAAATCTCCCCAATGTTCCGTATCAACCGTATCTGGAACTCGTCCAAATAATTCTACATAAGCATAGCCTCTTTTACCAATGTTCGCATTTGGTGCGATCCGGTATATTCCCTCTACTTTTCCATCGGAATGGTATTCAGCACCTAAATTATATCCTATTCCAAATTGATCAGTTAAATTATTCTGAAATGTGAAAATGGTTTCTCCCAAAGAATGGGGTAAACGATTTCTTTCACTTAAATCCCTGTTTGCTTTATCCCAGTGGTGTTGAACAATGAGTGCTGTCCTGGGTAAAACGCCTTTTCCTTCCCCTAAATGGACTTTAAATCCGAAAGATTCTGTCTCATAATGAAGTGGTAGGGCAAGCGCAAGGTCTTTGGATATGGTAGAAGTGTACCTTAATTCCCAATTCTTGTGTAGGCCAATTTTAATCAGTGATGTGGGTAAAAGATAAGCGATATCGCGTTGATCTCTTGATTGATTAAAGCCAATTTCTGCTTGGAAATAGCCTTTTTTGACAATAAAAGGGCACTCTGTTTGATCCGGACGGTCCGTTTCGATACGGCCATCTTGTTGCCCCTTCGCTAAATAGGATATCATTGTCCACGCTATCGCACCAAATACAATTTTTTTCATTCAGCAAAATATAAAATTTAGTCGAGGCTAAAAAATATTTTATGCTAATTTAAAAATAACAAAATTTAATTCTTCAAAAAAGATCAAATACAAGGATCATTCATTAGGCCTTTCTACTCCGAAATCTTTGTACTCATTTAAAATGAATTTGTACAAATGAAGCAGCGTTTATTTGGAAACTTAGTTGAAGGAAGGAATCAGATAAGGGATTTCTAATTTTGTGGAGGCATTTATTAACATGTGCGAATCTCTTTTTTTCAATTTTTTGCCTAATTCTTTTGCTAAAAATTGGGCTTTTTTAGGTTGTTCCAGCAACAAGTTTTTGCTTTCAGAAAGATCATTTTCCGTATCATATAACTCAAAATGTTGGTCTTTATGAAAATAAAGTAATTTCCATTTTCCTTGACGAATCGCACTAAATGGCTGAATGTCTTTGGATCCATTGCTTCGCATGTGGGGGTGATGCCAAATCAACATGCGTGTTTCATTTGATTGTTTTTTTTGAATGAGGGGTAAAATGGATTTTCCATCCAAGGGTTTTTTGTTCGAAATGTTGGCAACCTCTAAAACCGTGGGGAAAACATCCTCTACCAAAATATTTTGATGATTGCTTTCGCCCGCGTGGCCCACACCAGAAATGATGAATGGAATGTTCAATCCTCCCTCATAGCCCGATGTTTTACCGCTTCTTAAGGGAAGATTGTAGGCATTTCTCCCTTTCTTTCCTCTAGCCACGTCGGTTAATCCACCATTGTCTGATAAGAAAATAATGACGGTATTTTCTGTCAACTGACGTTGATCCAAATATTGCATCCAATCTCCTAGACTCTTGTCCATACCCTCTATCAAAGAGGCATATTTGGCTTCTGTACTATCAATGCCTAATTGGTAATAATGATCCACAAATCGAGGATCAGCTTGTATGGGTGTATGTACGGCATAATTTGAAAAAAGCAGCAAAAAGGGTTGATTCTTCTGTCTAAGAGAATCTAAAACACGCATGCTTTCTTGAGTCAATGCCTCGGTTAAATGGACATCTTTCCCCCAAAATCGTTGTAAATTGGGCACAGCCCTGATATCCGACTGGCCATTTGGTCTATTCCCAAAATTTTGTAATCCAGTATAACTAGCAGGCTGTCCTGCTGCAGTACCACCCACATTCACGTCAAATCCATGTAGTAAAGGATTTGCTCCGGGAGTCCCATAAGCCCCAAAATGGGCCTTTCCTGCGTGCATGGTCAAGTATCCTTGTTCTTTCAAGATTTGTGCTAGACTTTTTGCGACATAGCTATTGGAAAATGGACTGGCACTCAATCCATTCATGTTCCAATGTGGAACCTCATATTTGGGATCACCTCCTTCTTTCGGGCTTTCGTCTTTTTGGAAAGTCCAGGATGTCACTTTATGCTGAGTCGGATTCATTCCTGTTAGCATAGAAACCCGAGATGGGGTACAATTTTGATGCGCATAAGCATGGGTAAATTTGACTCCCCTTGCTGCTAATTTTTCTAAGTTGGGCGTGCGGTACAAGCGGTTCCAATGGGTAATGGAATCCGCAAACGGGACAGAAGCATCTTGCCAGCCTAAGTCGTCCACTAAAAAAATGAGGACGTTTTTTTGCTGTGCAGATAGGTTGAAACTCCCTAAAATAATTCCTAAAAAAGAAAATATCTGGATGATATTATTTTTTTTCATGGTCAAGCTTTTTGGTGAACATTTCATAAATATACGTATTTCAATTTTATATTATTTCTTCCAAATTATT
>JBILRJ010000318.1:0-3587 GCA_044372695.1 Spirosomataceae bacterium | reverse complement strand
GAACTTCAAAGCCTGCAGATGGATATGCGATACCTTGAGGCCAAACTGGACGGTTTGTCCAAACTTGAACCGTATGAACTTTTCCAATGACACCACCCTCAAACCATTCTACCATTTTGCGAACACCGTCTCCAGATGAACCTTGATTACCCATTTGAGTTACCACTTTCATCTCTCTAGCTTTTTCTGCTAAAATACGAGCTTCATAAATATCATGTGTCAAAGGCTTTTGCACGTACACGTGCTTGCTACGGCGCATGGCTTCCATGGCAATCGTAGCGTGCGTATGATCCGGAGTAGATACAATAACAGCATCTACATTACTTCCTTCTTTTTCTAAAGCCTCACGGAAGTCTTTGTAATAATTGGCCTTCGGATGATCTGCTCGGGCTTTGACAGCCTGGCGGTCATCGACATCAACGATGGCTACAATATTTTCGGAGCCTTTGTTGTAGGAATTGGTAATATCACTGTAGCCTTTACCGCCACCTCCAATACCCATGATGTTCAATTTATCAGAGGGTGCTTTGTAACCTTTGCCCAAAACATGGCGAGGAACAATGTAAAAACTGGCTGCTGCCACAGAAGCGTTTTTAATAAAATCACGCCTAGAATTATTACTCATAGCTTTTTAGTTTTTAATGTTTAATGTCAATGTTGACTTTTTAAAAAAAGGCAAAAGTAAATTTGGTTAAAATTCTCCAAAACACAAATCAATTTCTTGAAATTTTAATAATTAATAAGTCGTGAGAAAGACTTCCACCATCCATACAATTAAAATAAACTAAATTTCATTTCTGGAGCTTTCAACTTTCCTGTAACAAGTGCCTCCAATTCTTCTAAAACGGCTAATTCAACATCATGATCTTGTACTTTCTTAGTCAAGCTAATTTGTTTCAACAAGGCATCCTTGTCCACAGAATGCTCATTTTGCATAAGTTCTAATACCTTCCCTGAAATAGTGGAAATATTTTGCGCATGATTTTTTAATTGAAACGTATTGCCCAATTGATTCTCGATCAACTGAATATTTTTCCAAGCCAACAAGGTGCCCATTATTTGAACTTTACTCACTTCTGAATGAGAACTTAAATATTCACTAACTTTTTCCCGAAAGGCCCATTTCTTTTCAGAATCAACGGGTAAAATATCTGCTAATTGGTTGATATTTTCAACTTGCGTTTTCTGTGGGCTCAACATTCGAGTCATCAATCGACGGTATCCTTTTATGGGAGATAAGATACTTAACAATTCGTTGGCTGACCCTTGGGAACCATTTGCATATTCGTCTAATAAAGTATTGGCTGACTTCAAATGAGCTAAACCATTCCACGATAATTGATGGCTAAATGGAATCAATCTTCGGTATAAATCATCTATGTTTTGAGTAGATTGACTAGACCATAAGCGCTCTGCTATGGCAGCCGCTCTCGGCCAAACGCGATTTTCGAAATTGAATTCATCGGCAATTTCTGTCCATATTGCCGCTTCGCCACCTAATAATTTTGCTGAGGTTTCTACTTTTAGCATTGGGTCATTCAAATAATGCACATAAGCAGGTAAAAAAGTGTCCAAATAAAAACCTCGTGATACAATGGCTTTATTTCCTTGTGTAGTCACTTTGTCAACTTCCAATCCAGCACCCATCATTCCACCCGGTTTCCACAATTGTACGATGAGGTTTTTATCAGTGTGTTCATTGAATGCTTCTTCCCAAGCAATCGTTTGAAAACCCAATTTTTGGTTAATTTTAATCATACGAGAAGCGAAATAATCTTGCAAAGCATGCACATCTTTGATCTTGTTTTTTGCCATGAATCGCACAATGGATGGATTATTTTTCCAAGCAACACCATTGCTTTCATCTACGCCAATATGTACTTTCCCATGCGGGAAAATACCTTTCATTTCTTTCAAAAACTCTTCTAAAAACTGATAAGTAAATTCCTGGGTAGGATCTATGGTAGGCAGTGGAGATGAATTCATCATTTGCATAACAGCCGCTACAGTCAAAGGCTGATCTCCTTTGTTTTTAAAACGAAGTCCAGGTTCATATACTTTTTTCTCAGCTGCTAATTCAGGATAACCCGCAAACCAACTTTGGCTATGCCCTGGCAAATCGAACTCAGGATATACTTCTATCCCACGATCTGCGCAATAAGTAATAAATTCGTGCATTTCTGCTTGAGTGTAGTATTTTCCCTTGGAACCCATTTGATGTAATTTAGGCCAGCGTTTGGATTCAATGCGGAAACCTTCGTCATCGGTTAAATGTAAATGCAGGATGTTCATTTTGGATGTGGCCATAGCGTCTACGTTGCGTTTCATAACATCCATAGGGATAAAGTGGCGAGCCACATCTACCATCATGCCTCTCCAAGGGAATCGAGGCCAATCTTCTATGCGTACTTGAGCAAATCGGACGCCATTTTGGGTTTTTTCAGCCAATTGAATGAGACTTTCCAAGGCGTGCATTACCCCAATGGAAGATGAAGCAAGGATGTTAATTTGATTTGAAATGGAAATTTCATAAGCCTCCGGCGCTAAATTTTTTGCGTCTGATCGAACGATGATTTGAGCTTTTTCTGCGGATTGAGCATATTTTATGGGCAAAAATGTTTTTTTGGAAAAACGAACAAAGAAGCGATCGATGGCTTTTTGAATTTTGGAATTCTGAGCACCGATTGCAAAAACACGAATAGTAGAGTCTGTGCTGAAAAAACCGGTTTGCAACTCGATTTTCTGTGGTAAAGGCAAAAGGTCAGTGGCTGTCTTTTGAGCGTGGGTTGAGAACCCTAGGCAAAAAATGCTTAGGATGAATAGTAGTTTGTGCATGTTTCTTAATTAAGCAAATGATTGTTTTTTGTTAACACTAAATAAGGGACAAATTCCTTATTATACAAATTCAAACATCGAAGGTCTCGATATGAATGATCCCCAACAATCAATATTCGATCAAATAAGTCAGGATTTTTTTCCAAACGATTCAAGGTATGGCGAATGACCATAGCGATTCGATAAAATTGATTAAATGCAAGTTCATTTCCACGGAAACTTTTGATCAGCAATTGCTTGGCCTGTTGATAATCTGTGGTATCAACGTGCGATTTATCCAAATTAAATGGCGAATGGGTATTGATGCTAAGTCCATAAGCAAATACTTTGGGATAATTTTTACTTTCATTCATTAAACTATCGATCATGTCTTCATCAAAAACGGCAGTGTAACCATTTTCTTTGTTAACATTGGCTGATTTATTTTCAATTAATTCTTCGTAATAAAATCGACTCTGGAACTGAAGTTTTTTCCGAAATCCTTCAGCATTGCTGTAATTACTTCCATATTTTTTTGAAGCGGGAAACGCGGCAATGGTGTGGTAGCCTGCATCAATTTTACTTTTTACCAAATTAAATGGGCTAGGGCGAGAAAGCTCTAAAAACGCCCGATAGGATTCTTCATTGTTCATGTTCAATAATTCACGCGCTTCTGCTGAAGATGTGTTTCCATGAAAACAGGACCTTCCAAATTGAGTTGTAAACTCGGCATTAAGTACTTTGAAATCATTGAGGGTGCGCTGGAGAAATTG
>JBILRJ010000317.1:0-3602 GCA_044372695.1 Spirosomataceae bacterium | reverse complement strand
GGGACGACTTTAATTTTGGGGGAATGCATATTCCTTTGGACGATTTATTGAACCGAATGGTGGAATTAAACCCTGAGCATCTTTATACCATCATCTGCTACAATGGCACGCAGAGCTACATCGCTTGCCGATTATTAAGTTCCAAAGGTCTAAAATGTCAACATTTGGAAGAGGGAATTGAGGGGTATTTGAGTTTGTAAGCCAGTTATTCCCAGAAAATGATTTGCTGAAGAGTTAATTCTACTTGAATTACAAATACTGCTTTTAATGTGAAAAAAATTATGATTCAAGACTCTATAGCAAGATTTCTGGCACTGTTTTTCTTTCTGAGCGTGTTCGACTATTTATTATCCGCATGCTTAAGGTAGACCATTTGGCAGACTTTATCCATTGCTTTAAATATTGCTACATCAAAATCGGATGAATTTGCAATTCTATTTAAGGTAATACAAGCATCAAACAATATTTCATTTTTATTGCGTTTAATTCGCTCAATGAGATGTACTTTATTGCTGCCTTTTTCAGTTTCTGAAACGAGTATTTCTTCGGTTTTGAGATCTATGGCGAATAGGAGTGTCTTTTTCATATCAGTTAAATGATTTTGATCTTTAGATTTAGTGTAGATGGCATCGGCCATTTGAATTCGTTGTTTTGTTTTTGCACCTACTTCCTTTTTTTGTTGTTCCGGAGCATTGGCTTGAAGTACTTGCCGATTTTTTGATTGTTTTTTCGTCACAACAATCGGTTCCAACTATCGTGTTATGGACTTTACATATACAACTATTGGACTTGCTTCTATTGCATTTTCGACAAAGCAACTGAATATTTGAAACATCGCTACTTCCTCCACAGGAGTATGGCGTGATATGATCATACTCTATTCTGGAAGAACTTCCGCAGCATTTACAAACGCCACCATCCCTTGAGTAAACAATTTTTTTTGTGGTCTCTGAGATGTAACGACTTTGAGAGAAAACAGAAATACTGGCAAAGAGTAGTACTAGCAATAAAAATATTTTCCTCATTTTCTTGTTCTTTTTTTCATTTTGATGGGATGGCGTCTTTTCTGTGAGTTACATATTGCGTTTGCCGCTAAGGTTTTGCAGCTAGGCATTTGTTTTAATTATCTGCTTATTGTTTCTACTCCATTCACTCCATGATCCCACATATAACTTTGCTGTTCCCATTTCAGCATAATCTAAGGCTAATAAAGTATGGCAAGCTGTAACTCCTGATCCACAATGGATTACAATATTTTCGTTATTTATTTCTCCAAATATCGTTTCATATTTATTTCTTAATTCGATGGGCTTAAGGAATAATCCGTTTTCATCTAAATTTTCCGTAAAAGGAATATTTACCGCACCCGGAATATGTCCTGCGATCAAATCAATGGGTTCGGTTATACCATCATATCGTTCTTTGTCTCGAACATCAACGATTAAATAATTCGGGTTTAATGATACCCTTTCTAGCTCGCTAATTTCTATGGTTGGTAAATTCCATTGGTCAATTTGGTATAATTCTGAAACTGTTTGAACTCTTTCCTTTTTAGAACTCAAGGGGAAATTATTATTTTTAGCTTGATTTAATCCACCGTTTAACACTTGAACCTTTTCGTGACCAACCGATTTTAACATCCACCAAAATCTTGCAGAAGCATTTGAACCATTTTTGTCGTCATAAATGACAATGTGTTTGTTTTTTGTAATCCCTAAATCTGTCAAAGTTTTGGCAAAAGTTTCTATTGGGGGCAATGGATGTCGTCCGCCTTCTGAAAAATCGCTTTTAATATCAGCTAATTGCGTGTTTAGGTCAACAAAAAATGCGCCTTCCATATGTTCCAAATCGTAATTTGATTTAGCATTTTTACTGTAGCTTACATCGAAAATCATTACGTCAGAATTTTTATAAATTCTCAGTAATTCATCTACTTCAATAATTGATGGTATTCTCATATTCTTTTCTACTTGCTGTCACAGTCTGACGATTGTGCAAAATAACACTTAAAAGGGGTAGAATTTGTCGATACAACAAATTTTTACCACAAAATATTCAAGAGAATTGAAGCTTTGAAAATTTGCACTTCAATTTTTAGAAGCAGCTTACGAGCCAAAAAAGGCGCTGTTATGCATTCGATATTTTATCATTTGTTTCAAATTCTTTAAGAGTCTTGCCATCACTATTTTTCTATTCAGTCATTCCGTTTGCATTACGTCCCATTACCATGGCGGCCGCTGTCGATGGACTACTAAAAATATAGTCATCTGAAAATTCAAAGAATTCTCCTTTGTCTATAAGTACTTCTTCAGCAATTAATTTTTGCCTGTATTTGATAAAATTTGGAGTCATTGAATTTACAATTATCGCAGCCGCTTTAGAATTTTTGAAAACAACAAATCCGTCAGAGCTTGGTACACCTTGTCCTTCAGCACCACGAGCCGCATTAATAAAAAATGATTCTTGTTTTTGCTTTGGTTTAAATTCTCTTTTTTCGTCAAATACTTTATGGCCGAGCGTATTTACAAGCATTTTAATGTATTGGATAAATTCTTCCATTTCGGCTCTATCAGATTCGAAAATTGAAGATTGAGTTGGTATTATTGAATTGCCAACTGAGTAACGATTAACAGATTTTGCAATGTCGTGAAGGCGATTTTCTAAATATTTTATGTGAGCCTTATTAAGATTTTCGTCTTTACTAATAAAAACAATTGCTTCGTTCCAGAAATCCTTTTGGGTCAATTGTTGATTTAGACGTTTTAAAATTGATTCGGCTTCACCAATGTAAACCTGGTCTTTCCCAGAATTGTCTTTGCCAAAGAGTAAATATACTCCTGTACTCGCAAGGTCGTCACGGTCTGAACAGTCTTTAATGTTAATCCTTGGAATTTTATATGCCTTTCCAGACCAGTTGGAAAGTTCGCAACTCATTCTTCCGTTTGGTTCTCCGTCAATGAGGAATATCTTTATTGTATTACCGAATTTCATGTTTAGTTAACACTCGATTTAATTAACTTTTTTTTGTTTAAACCTTCCATCAAAAACTAATTTTTGGGTGGAAATAACTTTGATTTTTTCGGAATCAGGATGATTAGGATTAATCAAATAATTGAATTCAAGAGGAACTATACTACTAGGCACTTTCAAAACTGCGGCATTGTTCTGAATTACAAAATCGTCTCCAATATATTGAGTTTCAAATATGGGTGGTTTTGAATCCCAATTTTCTGGGAGTTCATCAATCTTTAATTCTAATATTTCAATGTCATCAGGAATATCTATTTCAACATAAAATCTATCAATTGGCAAATCTTCACTGAGATCAATGTGTACAGAAACTTCCAGTATGGAGAGAGCACGTGATTCAGCCGTATATACTAAATAGGTATTTAAGCTATTCCACCGATACCCTTCAGTTAAAGCTGCTCCAACTCCCTTTAATGTGGTTTCTAAATATTTTTCCCTTTCAATGCGATATACCCTCATTACGCAAGATTTCCATATTCAATTCTATTTAGGCAATTTCTAACTTCTTGTATGCCAGTGATGGAATCCAACATACTTTCAGGAGTATGGTCTCCTAAAGAAATATTCACCTT
>JBILRJ010000316.1:0-3610 GCA_044372695.1 Spirosomataceae bacterium | reverse complement strand
AACCAATTCGGTTCACCCAGAAATCGCTTTTCTCCGCAATTTTACTAGAAAATAAACCAATCGTTTGATAGACAATCCAAATGAACGTATAAGTGTAAATGATTCCCCAAATGGAAAAGGTGAACCCCGCGGGCACAAAATAATTGACGTATAAATCGGATAATTCTCCAGGCGTGCGGCCGTTCAATGGCAGCTTCACCGATAAAAAATTCATCGTTAAAACGGCAATGAGGCTCAGTAAATTGGCTATTCGGAGAAGTTTCATGATAAAATCAGTATGATTGTTGAATAGTTCCCACTCGGCTGGAACCGAGCGGGAGTATTTAATTTGGTATTCTTCAATTTTCTCTCTTAAGACCTCCCGCCTTCGACTCAGGCTTCGGGTTTTTTCTTCTCTCTTCTCATTTTCCCTCTTCTCTTCTCATTTCCTCTCTTCTTCCCGTTTTCTCTCTTCTCTCTTCCTACAGGTTCCTCTTCTTCAACTCAGAAACCGCGAAATCCGCTGCACGAGCGGTTAAAGCCATGTACGTTAGAGATGGATTCACGCAAGAAGCTGAAGCCATCGCTGCACCGTCTGTCATAAACACGTTTTTCACTTCGTGAACTTGATTGTGTTTGTTCAAGATGGATGTTTTTGGATCGCGGCCCATGCGAGCAGTTCCCATTTCGTGGATACCTAAACCGATGTGCGTTTTATCGCTGTTGTATTGATTGATGTTTTTGAATCCGGCTGCTTCTAACATTTCAGCTGCATCATGCATCATATCTTCACGCATTTTCAATTCATTTGAACCAAAATTGGCTTCGAATTCCAATACAGGTAATCCCCATTTATCTTTTGCTGATTGACTTAATACAAAACGGTTATTTGGATCTGGTAAAATCTCCCCAAAACCTCCAAAACCGATGGTCCATGTACCTGGTTTGCTTAAATCTTCCTTGAATTGTGCACCAAAACCATCAGAATTTACTCCACGGCCCCAACCTTCGCGGCTTGCACCACCTTGGTAACCGAATCCACGGGTATATCCACGCTTGTCTTTACCCCAGTTACGGAAACGAGGAATATACAATCCATTTGGACGACTTCCGAAGAAATAATCATCTGCGAAACCTTCTACGGTCGCACTGGCACCTACTCCTAAATGGTGGTCCATGATGTTACGGCCTAATTGGTCGCTATCATTTCCTAAGCCATTCGTAAAACGGCTTGATTTCGAGTTCATCAAAATAGAGGTTGAACCAATTGCTCCTGCGTTCACAAAGATGATTTTAGCGTAATATTCTTTTACTGCTAAGGTATTTTGGTCGATTACACGAACACCTTTGGCTTTTTGAGTAGCCTCATCATAGATGATTTCTGAAACGATGGCATTATGGATCATTGTTAAGCGATTGGTGCGCATAGCAGCCGGTAATGTAGCTGACAATGAGCTAAAATAGGCTCCGTAAGGGCATCCTCGCATGCATTTATTTCTGTATTGGCAACTACCGCGGCCCAGAGCTGTATGATGAGCACCTGGTTGAGTTAAATGTGCCACACGCCCGATCGTAACCGGACGGCCTAATTTTTTATCTACTTGCTCCTTGAAATGTCTTTCTGGAGCAGTCATTTGCATCGCAGGCAAGAATTCACTGTCCGGAAGCACATCTAATCCTTCTCTCTGACCGGAAATTCCAGCAAATTTTTCTACATACGAATACCAAGGGGCTAAATCTTCGTAACGGATAGGCCAATCAGTACCTACACCTTCTTTGGCATTGGCTTCAAAATCTTCTTTGTTCCAACGGTAGGTTTGGCGGCCCCACAATAAGGATTTACCTCCTGTGTGGTAAGCTCTCAACCAATCAAAACCGCCTTTTTTCTCGATGTAAGGATTTTGTTTATCGTTTTCGAACAAATAACGGTGTTCTTCATTGGCGGTATAACCGGTACGCATTCCTGCCCAATATTCTTCAGCAGCCATGTTATCGGGTCTTCCACGGTGAGCAAAATCCCACGGATTTTTCATCGCCGTTTCATAGCCTTCTACGTGTTTAATTTCTCGACCGCGTTCTAATACGGCCACTTTTAATCCTTTTTCTGTCAATTCTTTAGCAGCCCAACCACCAGAAATACCTGATCCCACGACGATGGCATCAAATGTTTGACTTTTTATTGCATCTATATTTAGATTCATGATTTTGTTCGAAATATCGTTTTGGAAAGATTTAGTATTGGAAAGATTTTTGCCCAGCTTTTAGTTTTGTCGGTTCAAATTTTCCCGGAATCGGTTCGTATACAAACGAAGCCTGAATGCCTTTTTCAGAAGTATAATAACCCAATAAGGTCAATTCTTTCATTAATCTCCAGAAAGGCACCCCATTTTTCCCTTCCAAGGTTTCTTTATCTACATTATCACCCACTTTTACCTTGTTTAATTGATAAGTCTTCATCATTTCTTTGGTATTGGCTTCCAATAATTTCAAAACAGCTACTTGACCTTCTTTGTTGACCGATAAAAACTGCGCGTTTTCCAAGTCTTTTAACCCTTTTAAAAAGCTATTGTGTTCTGGAGCCTTGTAACAATCCTTCAACATCATTTCGATGAAAGCGGGAACGCCTGCATCAATGGCTCCGGCAGTGCTTGTTTTTGGAAGAATATGTTCTGCGACAGCCGAAACAATGTTTCTTTGGGTATCACTTAGGCTGAAAGATGCAACATTAAGTGATTTCGATGTTTTTTGTGATCTTTCCATTGCCATTAAGGTAGGGGCTGTTAAGGCACCTCCTAACATCATGGCAATTTTAGAGACGGCATCTCTTCTGTTAATCATATGAATGTAGTTAAATTGTTCTTTGGTAGAGTAATGGTAAATTTATTTTAAACGGTTTCGACAAATGTAGTATTAAGTAGGAAAATAGAAAAATTTTTATAAAAAATTAAATGGCGCGAGTTTTTGTGTAAGACTGTTTTTTTTATAGACAAAATTTTCTTAAAACAATGCAAATTCAGGCTATTCCATTTGTCAATGCAAGCCTTGGCCATGTAGAAGGCAAAGGCGGCAAGAAGCCAAGTGTGAATTGGATATTTTAATCCTTGATTCGCATTAGAAGCCTGTAACCATGCAAATCTTTGCCAAAAAACGCAAAAATAGCCATTTTGGAACTGAATTATGTCAAAATGGAACTGTTTTGGAACATGAGAATTAATGAAATTTGTGTGATATGCCGAAATTTGCAAAACCTTCAAGGGTACATTATTAGATGTGTGTGATTCACATATTTTCTAATATCATTGGTTCATTGTTAGAATGTCCTAACCAAATGCGACTACCACTATCTTTATAATAAGGAAGTAATTATATAAGAAATAAATTCTTTGTGTATTTTTTGCCGTTAAAAGCATTAAATACACAAAGATTTAATTTTCCTTCAAATTTCCTAAATTTTTATTTTTTATAAATTCCAAAGGAGTAAGACCAGTCTCTTCTTTGAAAGAGACGAAGAAATTCGTTCTAGAGGAAAACCCTGCTTTTGTCCATATTCCTTCCATAGACATCATCGTAAGATCTCCACTTAATAAAATTTCTTTTGCGTGATTGACACGTAGCTTAGTTCTAAGACTTG
>JBILRJ010000315.1:0-3626 GCA_044372695.1 Spirosomataceae bacterium | reverse complement strand
AAAATCCCAAAGCTTGCAAGACCGCCAATCAAGTCCAACACCAAAAAATTTATTTCACCCATGATGGCAAATTGAATAACTGCCACTGCACTCAAATAAAAGAGCCGATGTTCATTGCATTGAGAAAACAACAAAAGAAGTTTATCCCACCAAGTATCTTGTCCATTAAAAAACCGAATAACCATGGCATTAACTGCACTAATATCATCGGCATAAGGAGCATTCACCCCAAATTTGAAAAAAAATAGGTAAAAAATTAAAGCCGGGAATAATGCAATAGCAAAGAATTTGTGATTTTTTATATCCAAATACATGGTAAACTTTAATTTTTATGAATTTTGTAGAAAATTAATCACTATCTCTTTTTCCAAACTCCCAATGAGGAAACTCCAAAAGGCAAACGAATTTTTTGTGAGGTAAATAAATTTTCAGAAGCTAAAATACCATAGAATAATGCATTCAACCACTTATATTTAAATAAATCAAAATCAGAGCCCGATTTTTCTCTAGATAATTTAAAAGGAAAATTTCGGACAATCCAAATGGGTAAAAATAACCAAAAATTAAAATAGGTAGAGTAGACAAGTTCACTATTATTCTTGAATAATTCTTGCAATTCAAAACGGCGATAGCGCCTGTAATGATGATTGACGATGTCATGCTCTCCCCATAAACTCTGGAAACTGGGAACTGTAATCACCATCGATCCCCCTAATTTGCAAACCCTTGATAATTCTTTTGCTGCAAGTTGATCATTTTCAACATGCTCCACTACATCCAATGCACAAACTAAATCAAAAGTGTTGTCAGCAAAATCTAAATTTTGAATATCCCCTTTTATCATTGGAATATCTATTTTAGACTTAACAAAATCAATGCAATCTTGATCATATTCCACCGAAGTAACTTTTCCAAATTTACTCAATAATTGGCTAGTCGCTCCTGTTGCTACTCCTACGTTAAGAATGTTCAATGGACTCTTTTTAACTTGATAAATTTGCTCAATTTGAGAAAAAATAATTTTGTTTCTTGCTTGAAACCACCAATGCTCACGCTCTAAATTAAAATAGTATGTATAGTACCCTTTCTCCATAAAGAAAATATTGTTTGATAAATTAATGATTAGATGAATAAACTTTCTGTAAAATTCAAAAATAACACAATTTTATTCAACAAAAAAGACTAATTCCTTAACTTTAGCATTAATTAAAGAAACATATGATAGGTAGCCTAGACTCCAATACACAAATTAATATTGAAAAATGGCTTAAGGGGCCATATGATGAAGCCACTAAAAGTAGTATTCGTACATTGATCGAACAAGGTGAAAATACATTATTGACCGATTCTTTTTACAAATCTTTGGAATTCGGAACGGGTGGAATGAGGGGCGAAATGGGAGTTGGATGCAACCGAATGAATCCATACACCGTTGGATCTGCAACACAAGGATTTGCGAACTATTTAAACAAATGCCTTCCCAATCAAAAAATCAAAGTAGCGATTGCACATGATTCTAGGAATAACTCTCCTGAGTTTTGTCGAATTGCGGCAGACATTTTCACGGCCAACGGAATCGAAGTGTATCTTTTCCCTGCTTTGAGACCTACCCCACAATTGTCTTTTGCCGTGCGACACCTTGGATGCCAGGCTGGAATTGTCATTACTGCCTCGCATAATCCGAAAGAATACAATGGATACAAAGCCTATTGGTCCGATGGTTCTCAGGTGGTAGCACCACATGATAAAAACATCGTCCAAGAAGTAAATGCCATTCAGTCGGTGGCTGAAATCAAATTTCAAGGAAATCCATCACTTTTACATTTTTTAGACGAATCGATTGACGCAGCTTACCTTGAAACGATTCTTGACAATTGCCGCCAACCTGAGGTGATAGCCCGTCAAAAGGATTTGAAAATTGTATTCTCCCCTATCCACGGAACTGGAATCACTTTGGTTCCCAAAGCTTTGGAATTACTCGGATTTACCTCCGTGCATGTCGTAGAGGAACAAGCTGAACCCAATGGCAATTTCCCAACCGTCATATTCCCTAACCCAGAAGAAAAAGAAGCCATGACCTTGGCATTGAAAAAGGCTAAGGAATTAGATGCCGATTTAGTTATCGCCACTGATCCAGATGCTGACCGAGTAGGCGCAGCCATCAAAAATCCAGTAGGCGAATGGGAATTATTAAATGGCAACCAAATGGCCAGCTTAATCCTCTTTTATTTATTAAACGTGGATAAAAAACTTGGCAGACTCACTGGTAAAGAATTTGTTGCAAAAACCATCGTTACAACGGATTTGATTGATAAAATGTGTGCAAAACAAGGAGTTCCTTGCTACAATACCCTTACCGGTTTCAAGTACATCGCTCAGGTTATCCGAGAATTAGAAGGGAAAGAAAAATTCATTGGCGGAGGTGAGGAATCTTATGGTTATTTAATTGGTGATGCTGTCCGTGATAAAGATGCTGTGGCAGCTTGCGCGATGATTTCTGAATTAACCGCTTATGCTAAAGATCAAGGTAAATCCTTGTTCGACTTTCTAGCAGAAATGTATGTGGAAAACAATTTTTATTATGAAGGCTTGATTTCTTTGACCAAAAAAGGAAAAGCAGGAGCTGAAGAAATCAAACAAATGATGATCAATCTTCGATCAAATGTTCCTGAAACGGTAGCAGGAAGCGCACCCTTGAAAGTTCTAGATTATGAGGCTTTAATTGAAACCGATTTAACGAACGGCAAACAAGTGGCCATTCCAGTAGGGAGAGGCATTGAAGCCTCCAATGTAATTCAATTAATTTTAGCGGATGGTTCGAAAATTTCTGCAAGACCTTCAGGCACTGAACCTAAAATCAAGTTTTATGTCTCGGTAAATACACCCATGAAATCAGCGAGTGATTTCCAATCAACTTTTGAAGCCCTGAAAATCAAGGTGAAAGAAATTCAAAACGATTTGGGACTTAACTGATGTAAGATGTATGAAGTAAGATGTATGATGTAAGAAGTATGATAACTTTTCTTATACTTCATACATCTTACATCATACATCAATAAATTACTCTCTCTGACCAGTTAAAACCACTGCACCTCCACCAACGGATACCTTAATGGTTGCTACACTGCCTGAATTACGAGTAAAAGACACCTCCGCGTCATAATCTTGAATTTTCGCACTAAAAACATCAGCTACTGTGGAAGTAGATAAAACAGATCCCTCATTAGGGTTTGCATCTGAAGTAACAACTAATTTTCCTTCCTTAACTGAAACCATTAATTTTTTCACGTATTCATTTTCAGCCATTTTGAAACTTCCAACGTATTGATCCAAACTAACATTTGAAGCCGCTGCGATTAATTCACCTTTCAGCTCTTGACCTTGGGCATCGATTTTGATCGACTTTACCTTTCCAGCCTCACGTGTAAATGAAATTACAGCATTCATACTTTCTAAAACGAATTCGTCAACTTGCTTGCCTACAGCTAATTCTGCATCAGGAAAACCTTCTGCAGACATCACTAATTTGCCAGCATTAGCTGATAATTTAATGGATTTAACATAAGGATTTTCTTGTAACTGATAAGTTCCTGCAAAATCTGTAACAGGGGAAGATTGGGCAAAAA
>JBILRJ010000313.1:0-3629 GCA_044372695.1 Spirosomataceae bacterium | reverse complement strand
TGCATCAAACATGTTTAGAGTATGGAATTCCCAACATAGCGGTTTTGGCTGGAGGATTTGATTTTATTTATCCTTATGAACATAAAAAATACATTCATCAAATCATGGAAAGTGGGGCTATTGTTTCCGAGCACCCAATCCATCAAAAACCAGATTCAAGGTATTTTCCGTTGAGAAATAGAATCATTGCAGGAATGTCTGATGCAACTATAGTGGTCGAGGCTGCTCAAAAAGGAGGGGCACTTATCACTGCTGAATATGCCAATAATTACCATAGAGAAGTGTATGCTGTTCCGGGTAATTTGGATAAATGTTTTTCAGAAGGGTGTAATGCCTTGATTTCTAGGCATCAAGCAAACATTTATACCAATTGGTGTGAATTAACTCTGAATTTAAATTGGAAATTTGAGAAAGGTTCATCGATTCAAAAAAATGTAGAACTTAATTTTGATCGATTCACGGAATTGGAATCTTCTATTTTATCTCAATTGCATCACAATGGAGAATTACCTTTGGATGAATTAGCTTGGAAAATGCAAAAATCAGTTTCAGAAATAGCCGTTATTATGCTTAATTTAGAATTTCAAGGTATAATAAAAGCTATTCCTGGCCATCGTTATAAGTTGATGTAATTATTTTTTCCACTCCGATGGGTTTATTCTCCAATCTTGCAAAGTAACCTGCTGTGATTCACTAACAAATTTCATTTTAACCGCCTCCTCAATCAGGGAATCATAATTACTTAAGGTGTAATATGGTACTGCGGCATTTTTGAAATTTATATCTGCTATTTCAAATCCGTAAGAAAAAATGGCTACTAAACCTAAGACTTCAATTCCTTCATGCTTTAGTGCTTCAGCGGCTTTTAATGAACTACCACCAGTACTGATTAAGTCTTCAATTAAAACCACTTTTTGTCCTTTGCTTACTCTTCCCTCGATTTGATTTCCCATTCCATGTTTTTTAGGTTCCGGACGCACATAACAAAATGGAAGATCTAAGTAATCTGCTACCAATGCTCCTTGGGCAATTCCTGCTGTTGCGACTCCCGCTATGCAATCTACTTGTGGAAAATATGCTTTGACCGCAGCAGATAAACAGTTTTTAATGTAAGTTCTCACCTCTGGAAAAGATAAGGATATACGATTGTCGCAGTAAATGGGCGAATTCCATCCTGAAGCCCATTTAAATGGTTCATCGGGTCTTAATTGAATTGCTCGAATATTTAATAAATGATTTGCAACTTCTTGGGATATTGTCAGATTTTCCATACTCAATCTATTTTCAGATAATTTACCTACAAAAATAGTCTATTCAGGTTATTTTTCAGTAATTAATTCTACTTTTGCCTACATTTATTGTAAAAAACCAATGGTATTATTTATTGACGATCGTCCAATTCGATTTATCAGTGTTTCTAAGAAAAAACCGATTTCTCACGATGAAGATTTTGATTTAATTTTGGATGCACGCTTAGAGGCTTTGAAATTAGAAAATTTCAAAGGACATACATGTGTGATTAATATCAACTTGGATCAAATGGAGAAATTAATCAACCAATTACACGTTAAAAAAAATCTCCAATTTAGTTCGCTGTATATTTTAGTAAAAGATACCAAAGAATATAAAGCCAAAATTTGTAGTCTCTATTCAGTTGTAGAAGCTGCAGGTGGTGTAGTGGTAAATCAAGAAAAACATGTTTTGTGGATTTATCGTCTTGGAAAATGGGACTTACCGAAAGGGAAATTAGAAAAATCTGAAAAATTTAAAAAAGCGGCTATTAGGGAAGTGGAAGAAGAGTGTAATGTGAAAGCTGAACTTGGTCAAAAGCTTTGTACGACCTATCATACTTATACGCACAAAAATCAACGGATTCTAAAGAAAACAAAGTGGTATTTGATGTCCTCTAACTCAAGACTGCCGTTAATACCCCAAATAGAAGAAGGAATCGAAAAAGTAGAATGGTTGTCAAAATCAGAAATGAACAAAGCCCTAATGAATACATACAGTTCCATTAGATACGTCATTCAAAATTTTGAATTAGTTAAACCTCTAACTGATAAGGTAAATACTCATCTATGCTTGTCCCATACCGATGCAGATCACGAATAATGGTGGAACTAATAGGTGCTAAATGAGGTGATGTAATCAAAAAAACAGTCTCCAATTCACCGTTGATGTGCCTATTTACTTGCGATATGGAATTTTCGTATTCAAAATCAGTTGTGTTTCTTAATCCCCTGATGATGAATTTTGCACCTACTTCTTTGGCTACAGTAGCAGTTAAATTTTGATAAGTAACTACTTTTACGGGTTTTCCTTCAAAAGTTTTTTCAATACTTTTCTTCATTTTTTCCAAAGAAAAATACCTCTTTTTGCTAGAGTTTTGACCAATTCCGATGATAATTTCATCAAATAAAGATAGCGCTCTTAATACAATATCTTCATGACCTTTGGTAAATGGATCAAATGATCCTGGGAAAAAGGCTGTTTTGTTTAGTTTCATGGTAAATGAATTGGAACCTTTAGTTCTACCAAAGATTCAATTAATGTTGTATTTTGAGAATCAATTCCAGCAATTTGTAATAAATCATTTGACCAAATTAAATCAAAAGCATCTTTGATTGAATGGATGTAAAATGCCAATTCTGTGTGAGATTGATACATAAATAAATTAGCAATCTGTAGTTTTCCATTTTTCCGACACACCACAAAGGCCAATTTTTGATGGGTAAGAAAGATATTTAATTGAGTTCTTAAAAATCGGTTGTGACTAATGATTAGATTAGCCAAGATGTGTTCATATTGAATTTTGGCTAATGGAAAATGATGAGCGATGAAATCTTTCCATTCACTGTCTACCAAAAAAACGAAATCAGCATCCTCCTTCTGACAAATTTGTTCATGGACTTCTTTTCCAATAATTTCTTTCGATCCAAGTGCTTTTTCTAAATAAGCCATCTTGAATAAGTTGGAATGATATTCCATTGGAATCAATAAAAAAAGATGGTGGCAAATTTCCACATTAATGAGGGAAATATGTTTTTTTTCAATTTGGTTTTCGATTAAAAATTGATCAAAACCTTTAATTTGACTCCAAGGCAGGAAAGCTTTTAGATTTTGTTCAAAATTTTGCCAGCCACTCGCATGATTAGTCAATGAAATACCATCAGTCGTAATTTGAAGGTGCAAATTAGGCTTATTTAGATGATTTGACGTAAGATTGACTATTTCCAATTTGATTTTTTATTGAACGAAGCTCGAAATTGCAAAAAAAATGTGGTAAAGGAATATAATTTTCCATTTTTTTCTAGCATCAAATTGAGTATTTTTGCAGCTTAATTTATCAAAAAAGTTTATGCTGCAAGTATCAAACGTATCCCTGCGCTTTGGGAAGAGGGTTTTGTTCGAAGAAGTAAATATTAAATTTACAGAAGGTAATTGTTACGGTTTGATTGGTGCAAATGGTGCAGGGAAGTCAACATTTTTGAAAATACTTTCAGGTGAAATTGATTCTCAAACAGGTTCTATATCCATGAACCCTGGGGAAAGAATGTCAATTTTGAAACAAAATCATTTCGAATTTGAAGAAACACCTGTCCTACAGACGGTCATTATGGGAAATAAAC
>JBILRJ010000314.1:0-3629 GCA_044372695.1 Spirosomataceae bacterium | reverse complement strand
CGGTGGCCCAAGTGGCGCAGGTGGCTGATCATTTTACGCAAGCAGGCATTTTGGTTCATGCTTATTTGATGTATGGTTTTCCGACTCAGACTTCGCAAGAGACCGTGGATTCCTTGGAAGTGGTCCGTCAGCTAGTGGAGAATGGAGTCATGCATTCGGGTTTTTGGCATCAATTTGCCTTGACGGCGCATAGTCCGGTTGGACTAAATCCGGATGCTTACCACATCAAAATCTTAAATCCAGAACCAGGAACCTTTGCGAATAACGATTTAGAGCACGCTGACCCGACTGGAACAGACCATGCACTTTTTAGTGAAGGACTAAAAAAATCCTTGTTCAATTACATGCATGGAATCGGATTGGACATGCCTTTGCAAGAATGGTTTGAATTCAAAATTCCACGCACGCAAATTCCGAAAAACTACATTGCCCGTATTTTAACCACCAAGGAAGAAAAAACACCTCAAGCCAAGGCTAAAATTTGTTGGCTCGGCCCTATTCCTACCTTAGGAAAGCTTAACCGCGGGAAATATGTTTTGCAAATGAGCATGGGACGTGATGAAGAAGAATTGCTTGTTCCAGAAAAGCTAAGCCTTTGGCTTGTTGACATCTTGGCCTCGATATCAGTGGGGCCTCACAAAACCTGGACCTATGAGGAATTCCAAAAAGCATATGCAGAGGCAGGATTGGGTGATTTCAGGATTTTTTGGCAAGGAGAAACCGCGCAAGAATTGCGGGAGATGGGATTGTTGGTGGTGTAGGATTAGAGGTAAGAGGTAAGAGGTAATAGGTAAGAGGTAAAAGTAGAGTCGACCCTTGCGGTTGACTAGGGAAAGTCCTGTTTATTTTGACGATTACTATCAATTGCCTGATCACCAATATGACAACATTTATCAATAACCATTATTTCAAATCAAGCTTCCGCAAATTATTGTACTACTACTGCATCGCTAAATCCTGCACCAATTATTAATATCTTAATTTCGCCCATAATTTTAAGGGCTTTTTCATGAATTCATTAATTAACCTACTAATTATATTGAATTTGAAATAATAAGGCAGAAGCATCCTAACATTAAATCTAAAATATTTATACTTATGGCGAAATAATACTTCATTATTTAATGCAATTTTTATGGCAAAATCCCCATTCGTATTAGTTTTCTCTTTGACTTTCTCATCCCATGAAGACCACATCTTCAAAACATAAGGTGGTTGTATTTTTATTTTTTTAATGAATGCTTTGGATTTCCCAAACATGCCACCATTATAACAAAGACCATGACTTTGTCCAAAAGCATCGGCGTATAAAAATTGTGTATTATTCCAAAGACTGCTGAATTTCTTATCTGTCTTATAAATTTTTTTAAAACATTCGTCCATCCAAAAATATGAATAATTGGTATCATTCTCTTCAATAAACCTATTGCATTCATCAGTCCATCTTTCTATGATATACGAATTTTCCACTGATATGATGAACCAACTTGCTGGTCCATATAACCCACACATCTTTGCTCCATGACCATGATACATCCAAGTCCCAGACCTTAATATCTCATCAGTAATCCATGAATCTAAAGGTTGAAAACATAGAAGTGTTGCATCTACCCAAACACCTCCAAAATTATTTAATATATTCAATCGAATAATATCACTTTTTGCTTGAACCTTAATATTCTTGTTAAGAATTAAACTTTTTTGTTCAGGCAAATAATTTCCAATGTTGTCTAATGTCAATACTGTTATATCCCAGGTTGGATTATGCTTTGTCCAAGTTTCAAATACGATAGAAGTCAAATTAGGGAAATAAGTTTGTCCCTTATCCCAAAACATCCATATTCTCTTATTTAATGAATTCATTTTTTAAAAGTAAAATTATTAATTACTGTAAACGTGAAACTGAATTGGACTTTTCCTTAAGGAGTGTTTGATCTTTGTTTTAATTTACCTATTCTTTTCTTTCTGTGCAATTTTTGGCTGTTTTGATAATCACATAGATCAATCTCCTTGGTATTAAAATCCCCCTTAAAATTCGGTTTCTTTCTCGAAAATCATCTCATTAAACCCAATTTAGGCGACAGCAGTTGTTGAATTTTGAAGGAATCCATGTGTAAATTATCCGCAAAATTAGTCGATGGAGTCTATTTCTTAGGAAGTGCCTCCATCATCACTGCTGATAGAGAGTTTGCTTTTCACACTTAATTTTATTCGATAAATTAACTATATAAATAATCCATTGAACTCAGCACCAATAATAACCGATTTGTTTGGGGATTGATGATTAGGTGGTTTTGTATTTATAGAATTACCAAGGCAATCCAATTTGTAGCACCCCATTCAGCACCGGGCATAAAAAAAGTCCCTGAAAATCAGAGACTTAAATTTTTGTTGGCGGTCCGGACGGGACTCGAACCCGCGACCCCATGCGTGACAGGCATGTATTCTAACCAACTGAACTACCGGACCGTGCCTTACTGTGGCACAAAATTAGGCATTTAATCCATTTTTACAATACCTTTGGTAAAAAATTATTCAAATTATGTACCCTCCGCTGAGTCACGAATTTCCAAATTCACGCTATTTCGCTGAATATCTGAATTTTAAGCCAAACGAAAATCTATTTGATGTGCTTGAAAAAAATCAAGAAGAACTCATTCATTTATTCCAAAATTTAAAGCTTGAGGAATGGGACTTTGCCTACGAAGCCCAAAAATGGACAAGAAAACAAGTCTTGGGACACATCATTGATACCGAAAGAATTTTCTCTTACCGAGCACTAGCCATCAGTAGAGGCGAAAAACAATCGCTGCCTGGCTTTGATGAAAATACCTACCTGATCGAAGCCCAATTTGAATCGCAGTCTCCTGATACCATCCTAAAACAATATTCCGCTACTCGGATGGCAAGTATCAGCTTGTTTCAATCTTTTACTCCTAAACAATGGGGCAACTTGGGACTTTCCAATGATCAAGCAGTTAGCGTAAGAGCACTTGCATGGATGATCGCTGGCCACGAAATTCATCATCTCAAGGTGTTGAAAGATAAATACAGAACACGCTCCTGAAAGCAGCACAAATGAGAGTTTCATGAAATAATGTTAATTTTACTTCCGCTACATAAATTCAATCCATGCAATTTTACAAATACCAAGGCACCGGAAATGATTTCATCATTTTAGATGATCGAAACAAAGACTTTCAACTTAGTCAAAAGGAAATCGCATTTCTATGCCATAGACGATTTGGCATTGGTGCCGATGGTCTGATGCTCTTACAAAATGCAGAAGGTTATGATTTTCGAATGGTGTACTTCAACTCGGATGGCACAGAAGGAACCATGTGCGGAAATGGAGGAAGATGCTTGGTTCGCTTTGCTGCCGACTTAGCGATTGTTCACGAAAAAGCTAATTTCATAGCAGTCGATGGCCCCCATCTCGCCTACATTGATGAATCGAAAATTTCCTTACAAATGCAGGATGTGAGAGAAATTCAACAACTACCCAAGGATTATTACACGCATACAGGTTCACCACATTATGTACAATTTTGTCAGGATGTCAAGGCCGTTGATGTAAAAAAACTAGGTGCCGAAATAAGATATTCGAATGAATTCGCTCATCAAAATGG
>JBILRJ010000312.1:0-3669 GCA_044372695.1 Spirosomataceae bacterium | reverse complement strand
GGAAATGAATGGACCGATCCAAAAACAGGCAAAAAAGTCTATTGTACAGAAGATTCCACGGTAAAGACCGTAGGAACAACTGGCAACACAGGTTGGATGTCTCCCAAGAATTTATGGACTAGCACCATTACAGATCAATTGAAAATAGCACAAAATTTCAAATCAAAAACCATTGCCGTAGCCATTAAAGACCGTGGCGCCATTTTACCCGGTGGCCATTTGGCAGATGGATCCTATTGGTATGATTCCAAAGAAGGTCGATTTATCAGTTCTACTTTTTATTTCAATGATTTACCTCAATGGGTGAAAGATTTCAATGCACAAGATTTGGCCAAAAAATATGTTGCTCAAGGCTGGAACACCTTGTATCCTATTGAAACTTACACGCAAAGTTATTTGGATGACAATCCCTTTGAAGGAAAATTACCCGGCGAAAAAACACCGACCTTCCCCCATGATTTAAAAGGTGGTAATCCTTTGGAAGTCCTAAGAAGTACCCCATACGGCAACACCATTACCAAAGATTTTGCTCTCAAAGCGATCGAAGCAGAGAAGTTAGGACAAAATGGCCAAACCGATTTCTTAGCCATCAGTTTTTCTTCCCCTGATTACATTGGACATGCTTTTGGTCCTCAATCTGTCGAGGTGGAAGACAATTATTTGAGACTAGATCGAGAAATTGCGGAAATTTTATCCACTTTGGATAAGAAGTTTGGCAAAGAAAATGTGTTGGTTTTTCTGACCGCAGACCACGCAGTGGCAGAGGTTCCGGCATTTTTGACAAGCAAAAAAATGCCTGGTGGAGTATTTGATCGAATCAAAGCAAGTGAAGAGGTCAAAAAAGCCATTAACGCCGAGTTTGGTGATCTTAATTTGATCATTGGAGAAGATAATTCTCAATTGTACCTGAACCATGCTTTGATGAATAAAATGGGAATTGATCAAGAAAAATTGGCAGGAGTTATTCGAAAAACCTATCAGAAATTTGATGGATTTGCGGAATTGATCGATATGAAGAAAGCTTCATCCAGTTACCTCATCAGCAATTACAGAAGCCTCATAGAAAATGGTTACAATTCAGCTAGAAGCGGAGATTTCATGGTATTGTTAAAACCGCAATGGTTCATCGGATCCAAAACGGGGACCACTCATAGCACATTATATGCCTATGACACCCATGTGCCTCTTTTATTTTACGGTTGGAAAGTACAAGCCAAAGAATATACGCAAAGAACGAGTATATCAGATATTTCCACCACCTTGGCAAATTGGCTAAAGTGCATGGAACCATCCGGTGCAATTGGTTCAATTATTCCATACAAAATATAACGAATTCATAGGCAAAAAAAATAAGACTTTTTAAAGAAAAAACCTTATTTTTGTCTCTTATTTTTGAACATATTAAAGAATAATATATGAAAATTGCTGTTGTTGGTACAGGATATGTAGGTTTAGTAACAGGAACATGTTTCGCTGAAACAGGTAACCATGTCACTTGCGTAGACATAAACCAAGAGAAAATTGATTTGATGAAAGCTGGAAAGGTTCCCATATACGAACCGGGTTTGGAGGACCTTTTCAAACGCAATACAGAAGAAGGTCGCTTGAATTTCACCACATCGCTTTCTGAAGGGATTAAAGATGCCAAAGTGATTTTCTTAGCTTTGCCGACACCTCCAGGTGAAAACGGATCAGCTGATTTAAAATACATATTAGGAGTTGCCAATGATTTAGGTCCATTGTTGGATTCCTATGTCGTTATCATAGATAAAAGTACCGTACCGGTAGGAACTTCCGAGTTGGTAAAAAATGCAATCGCTTTGAAAGCTCAAGTAGATTTCGATGTCGTTTCCAACCCAGAATTCCTTAGAGAAGGTGTCGCAGTAGAAGATTTCATGAAACCTGATCGGGTGGTGATTGGAACTGAATCAGAGAAGGCCAAAGAAGTCATGACCAAACTGTATGCACCATTGGTCCGCCAAGGTAATCCCATCATCTTCATGGATGAAAGATCTGCAGAAATGACGAAATATGCTGCTAACGCATTCTTGGCCACCAAAATAACCTTCATGAATGAAATCGCGAATTTGTGTGAATTGGTAGGTGCGAATGTGGATGATATCCGCAGAGGTATTGGAACTGATTCTAGAATTGGTAAAAGGTTCTTGTTTGCTGGTATCGGGTATGGCGGTAGTTGCTTTCCTAAAGACGTACAAGCATTAGCTAAAACATCGGAAGAGAATAATTACCAGTTCCATATTTTGGATAGCGTGATGCGGGTAAATGAAACTCAAAAAACAAAATTGATGCCACAAATCAAATCGCATTTTAACGGCGATTTGAAAGGCAAAAAAATAGGTATTTGGGGATTGGCCTTTAAACCATACACAGACGATATTCGTGAAGCGCCTGCTTTGTACAACATCGAAGCATTGTTGGAGTCAGGATGTGAAGTGCATGTCTATGACCCTGAAGCCATGCCAAATGTAAAAGCCATTTTGGGTGATAGAGTAACTTTTTGCAAAAATCCATACGAAACCATTGATGAAGCAGATGCTTTATTAATTGTGACCGAATGGCCACAATTCCGTACACCAGACTTTGAAAAAATGGAAAATTTATTGAAGAACAAAGTCATTTTTGATGGTCGCAATTTGTATGAATTAGCTCAAATGAAAGAATTGGGTTATACGTATTATTCAATTGGACGAGGAGTGGTGAGGTAAGAAGAGGTAAGAGGTAAGAGGTAAGAGACCGATGGCTGAGCGGAGTCGAAGCCGGAGGTCGGAAAAGGTTTGAGGTAAGTGTAGTGTCGACCCTTGCGGTTGACTTAGGTAAGAGGTAAAAGGTAGAGACGCACGGCCGTGCGTCTTGAGAAAAGAGTTAAGAGGTTTTTATGTTATTCAAATTAGTTGTAAGGTTTAGGTATAAAAAATATGAAAAGAGTATTAATAACAGGCGGAGCGGGATTTTTGGGTTCACACCTTTGTGATAGATTCATCAAAGAGGGCTACCATGTGATCGCGATGGACAATTTAATAACAGGTGATTTGAAAAACATAGAGCACCTTTTTAAGTTATCGAATTTTGAATTTTATCACCATGATGTATCAAAATTCATCCATGTACCGGGTGAATTAGATTATATCTTACATTTTGCATCTCCGGCCTCTCCTATTGACTATTTAAAGATTCCTATTCAAACATTAAAAGTTGGATCTTTGGGTATACATAATTGCCTAGGTTTAGCTCGGGTAAAAAATGCAAGAGTGCTCATTGCATCTACATCTGAAGTGTATGGAGATCCTTTGGTACATCCTCAAACAGAGGAGTATTGGGGAAATGTAAATCCAGTAGGCCCCAGAGGCGTGTACGACGAAGCGAAACGCTTTCAAGAAGCCATGACCATGGCCTACCATACTTTTCATGGCTTAGAAACAAGAATTGTGCGTATTTTCAATACCTACGGGCCTAGAATGCGACTCAATGATGGCAGAGTATTACCTGCTTTCATCGGACAAGCTTTGAGAGGGGAAGATTTAACCATGTTTGGAGATGGTTCTCAAACAAGGGCTTTCTGTTACGTAGATGATTTGGTAGAAGGAATTTATCGCTTGTTATTGAGTGATTATGCTCAACCCGTGAACATCGGTAATCCAGATGAAATTA
>JBILRJ010000311.1:0-3686 GCA_044372695.1 Spirosomataceae bacterium | reverse complement strand
TGTGTATTTGAAAATTTAGCACGAAACAAAAGAACCTGAAATTGATTTTCTTAATTTTTGTTAATTGGAAACAAAGCAGTCAGTTTTTACGTTAAATTCGCAACAAGATTTTTCAAAAAAAAAAAAAATAAAAGCAATGGAAATGAAAAACCAAATAAAAACCTACGTGATTATCGCCTTATTATCCAGTGGTATGACATTAGGTGCCTTTCAATTATTCAACCTAAGTAATTCTGGATCTATTTCTGAAGGTCCATCCGCTTTTACCACCTCCGTATCTTCTAATTCTGTTCCTGGAAATCCAGGTGATTTTACTTATGCTGCAGAAAAAACGACTCCCGCGGTAGTACACATTAAAACAAAAGTGGCACAAAAATCTATGGGCAGGCAATCTTCACCTTTCGATGATTTCTTTGGATTTGGCGATCCTTTTGGAGGAGGTGGCCGCAGACAACAACCACAGGTACAAGAAGCATCAGGTTCAGGGGTTATCATCAGTGCTGATGGTTACATTGTAACAAACAATCACGTGGTTGCTGAAGCTGAAGAAGTAAGTGTTATGTTAAATGACAAAAGAGAATTCAAAGCGAAAGTTATTTCAACGGACCCCTCATCTGATTTGGCAGTAATTCAAATCAAAGCATCCAACCTACCCTTCTTGAATTTTGGGGATTCTGATGCACTGCGTGTTGGAGAATGGGTTTTGGCAGTAGGTAATCCATTTAATTTAGAATCAACAGTCACTGCTGGCATTGTTTCAGCCAAAGGTCGTCAAAATATCATTGATCGAGATTCAGAAGCATCAGCTAATCCACTTGAATCATTCATTCAAACAGATGCAGCGGTAAATCCAGGAAATTCTGGGGGTGCCTTAGTTAACCTAAAAGGAGAATTAATCGGAATTAATACGGCCATTTATTCACGCACAGGACAATTTGCAGGATATTCTTTTGCGGTTCCTGTGAGTATCGTTAAAAAAGTATCTGGCGATTTAATTAAATATGGGAATGTTCAAAGAGGATTTCTGGGAGTTTCCATCTCAGATGTTTCTTCCAAATTAGTTGAAGAGAAAGATTTAAAAACGACTTCGGGGGTTTATGTCAACGGCTTCGCCGAGAATAGCGCAGCGAAAGATGCAGGGATTAAAATCAATGATGTAATTGTAAAAATTGATGGAAATGAAATCAAAACTTTGTCCAAATTGATGGAATTAGTAGGTAGCAAAAGACCGGGCGAGAAAGTCAGTGTAACGGTAAATCGTGATGGACAAAACAAAGAGTTCTCCGTAATTTTAAAAAATAAGGATGGTAATACGTCTATTTTGAAAGGTGATGCTAGCGAATCCTTTAAATCCGAATTTTTAGGAGCCAAATTTGGTAACCTTTCCAGTTCTGACAAAGAGAAATTCAAGATCACTTCAGGAGTGAAAGTCGTGGAAGTGTTAGCAGATGGCCGTTTGGAAATGTATGGATTAAACAAAGGATCCATTATTACGAAGATCAACGATAAAGCAGTGAATAACCCGAAAGAGGCGATCGAATTATTGGAAGCGAGAAAAGGAAGAATCAAGTTAGAAGGAATTGATGTAGATGGCTCCCGATTCATTTATGTGTTGTAGGTTTTGAGGTTTGAGGTTAAAAACAAAAAAGTCCCAGAATATCTGGGACTTTTTTTTATCAATAAGTTACATTTTAATCGCTTAAAGTATCTTTTTTCCATAAACGAATAGCCTTCATCAAATATGATATTCCAGCATATCCTAACAATGGAACAAACACAAATGCAGCCAATAAATCTTTGAAGGATGGATCATTGAAATATTCAGAAAAATGACTGAGTATATGATATGACACACCTAAAAATAGAGATAAATAAAATATTGAATTATATAAAACTTCGTGTTTATTTTTCATAAATAATTTGTTTAATACCATTCCATACAAGAACCGAATTCATATAGCCCCAAAGCAATTCCGAGCGCTCCAATATATTTTGACCCAATCGTTTTTAAAGCCTTTTTTAAAAGAGCTTTAGTCACCACTCCATCTTTAAAAATTTCATAAATAGTTTTTATACCTGCTGACTTCAACGCACAATCATACGCATCAGGATCAGCCTTATTTGCATATAATTCAGTACCTAAGAGACTATTTAAGTTTAAAGCTACATCGTGGTTTTTAAATTTGGAACTAAAAATTGCTAAACTAAGGAGTACAATTCTTGGATCATCTTTAGCTAAACTCTCTGATATTTCCGTTTCATCAATGCCATAACTTAGTAAAAGCTCCTTCGACGCCTCCAACAAAGGTAATAATTGACTTTTCGCCTCAATTTCCGTCATGACTTCTTTGCTCAAAGTATCTTTACGATTAACATTCATGACAGACATTTTATAATTAAGAGAATTCTTTAATTTAAAAGTAGTTTGTTTAGCAATATTTTCAAATTTTCGAATTGATATTCTTTGAGCAGATGTTTCAATGATCTCAGTATCCTTTTCACATGAATTTATTAATATTACAGAAGCTAAAACAACTAATTTTATAAGTACAATTGAAATCCATCCATTTAGATATTTTTTAAAAATAAGTTTCATTTTACAAATTAATTATAGTGATTAGTAAATATTAATGGTTATTCACTTTGACCAATCCTTGCAAGCGATTTTCAAAAAAAAAAAACGGATTTTAAAAACACAAATAAAAACTAATAAATTGTCAAAATAATACAAAAAAACATCTTTAAAAATTGACAAATATCAACAAAACATACGCCATACATAAAAAAAAGAACACATCAGTCGCCCAATGTGTTCTTTAAATTATCTATCAATTTAACAACTTACTTCTTATAAGTCACTGATTTAACTGCTTGAATGGTACGCTCAATGCTTGGCAAGATTTCCTCAATCAACGTTGGAGCATAAGGTAAAGGTAAATCCTTTGAATTCACACGTATCACTGGAGCATCTAAATAATCAAAAGCCCAGCGTTGTAAATGATAAGCAATTTCAGAAGAAATAGCTGCTAGGGGATTCGCTTCTTCTACCACCACACAACGATTGGTTTTCTTCACAGATTCTACCACAGCAGGATAATCGATTGGGCGGACACTACGCAAATCGATTAATTCACAAGAAATGCCTTGTTTTTCTAATTCTTCAATCGCTGGTAAAACAACTCTTGAAATCATTTTACCAAAACTAACGATGGTCACATCCTTACCTGTCTTAACAATATTTGCTTTACCAATTGGAATTAAATATTCTCCATCTGGTACCAAGCCTTTATCTCCATACATCAATTCTGATTCCATGAAAATCACAGGATCATTGTCTCTGATAGAAGCTTTCATTAATCCTTTGGCATCCGCAGGATTAGAAGGTACTACTACTTTCAAACCTGGAGTATTGGCAAACCAGTTTTCAAAATTGGAAGAGTGTTGGGATGACAATTGACCTGCATTACCTGTTGGTCCACGGAAAACAATTGGACAAGAGTATTGGCCACCCGACATCGACATTAATTTAGACGCTGAGTTTATAATTTGGTCAATAGCCACCAAAGAGAAATTGAAAGTCATGAACTCAACAATTGGACGTAAACCATTAGCTGCTGCTCCCACTCCTATTCCTCCAAAACCTAATTCAGCTATAGGTGTATCAATTACACGCTCCGGACCGAACT
>JBILRJ010000310.1:0-3707 GCA_044372695.1 Spirosomataceae bacterium | reverse complement strand
TTCATTGCACCAAGCTATTTTCTCATGGGCCTTTATTCCACAATCCAAGGAAATGATTAAACTGTAATCATTGTCAAAAGCATATTGAACTCCTGCCTGAGAAACCCCATAACCTTCCGAATACCTATCGGGAATGTAATAATCGCAATCAGCCCCCAACATTTCTGTCAAATAACTGTACATCAAAGCTACAGAAGTGGTTCCATCTACGTCATAATCGCCATAAACAAGTATTTTCTCGCCATCTTCCAAAGCCCTACTCAATCGCTCTACCGCCCTATCCATGTCCTTCATTAGAAAAGGATCATGTAAAGAACTCAATTCTGGCAACATAAAAGCCTTTGCTTCTTCAAAGGTCTTGATTCCTCTTGATACTAGCAATTGCAAAAAATAAGGATTTTTAGTGGTCTTTAATTGCGCAGCTAACAAGTCGACCTCTTTCGAGTCAGGCTGTGGTAGAAAAGTCCAATTCTTTTTGGGAGTTAACATTCTTTCGATTTTAGACAAAAATACAATTTCCCTCTTGAAAGAAATAGCGAATTCCAAGATTATCAAGTGCTTGATAATCTTTTTGTGACATTCCATAAAATCCAATTCAGCATCACATACTTCCATAGAAATTCTTTATTTTTGCTTGCTATGATTTTAAGGACAGAGAATTTAGTTAAAAAATATGGTCAAAGACTTGTCAATGACCACATTAGCTACCAAGTAGCTCAAGGTGAAATAGTAGGTTTACTTGGCCCCAATGGAGCCGGAAAAACAACTTCCTTTTACATTGCGACCGGCTTAGTGAAACCCAATGAAGGAAAGGTATACTTAGATGATTTAGATGTTACCAGCCTTCCTATGTACAAACGTGCTCGTTTGGGAGTTGGCTACTTAGCTCAAGAGGCATCTGTTTTTCGAACATTGACGGTAGAAGAAAATATTTTAGCAGTGCTAGAATTGACAGAAATGAGTCGAGCGGAACAAAAAGAAAAAACAGAAAGTTTATTGGAAGAATTTTCTTTGACCCATGTCAGAAAAAGTTTGGGGCAAGTTTTGTCGGGAGGAGAAAGAAGGAGAACTGAAATTGCAAGAGCCTTGGCAGTGGATCCAAAATTCATTTTATTGGATGAACCTTTTGCCGGCGTTGACCCTATTGCCGTTGAAGAAATTCAAACCATTGTCGCTAAATTGAAATTTAGAAACATTGGAATTTTAATTACCGATCACAATGTGGATGAAACGCTTTCCATTTGCGATCGGGCTTATTTATTGTTTGAAGGCCGAATTTTAAAGGCGGGAACTCCCAAAGAGCTGGCTGATGACGAACAGGTTCGTCGATTGTATCTGGGAAAAAATTTCAAACTAAGAAACTAATTTTGCATGAAAAAGGAAACACTAGCTATACATTCCACCCATTTGGAGGACAAAACCGCTGCTTCCATTGCGAGTCCAATTTTCCTAAGTACGACCTTTGAAAGAAGCGAAGATGGCACCTATCCTTTAGGACACATGTATTCGCGTAATTCCAATCCGAATCGGGACAGTTTGGAAAAAGGTTTAGCTATTTTGGAAGGTGGTGCTGGCGCCTTGGCATTTAGCTCTGGTTTAGCGGCTGTCAATGCCGTTTTTCAATGTCTTTCAACGGGTGATCACGTTTTAATGCCAGAAGTTGGCTATTATGCCAGCTATAAATTAGCCGAGGAAATTTTAGGACCATGGGGACTACAAGTTTCACAAGTAAACATGTGCGACATCCAAGCAGTGTCAGCGGCCATTCAACCCCAAACCAAGTTGATTTGGCTAGAATCGCCCGCTAATCCTCAACTCAGTTTAACTGACATTGAATCGATTTGCCAAATAGCGCATGCTAGAGGAATTAAAGTAGCCGTGGATAACACCCTAGCCTCTCCGATTCTTCAAAACCCGATCGCATTGGGTGCCGACTTTGTCATGCATGCTACCACTAAATACATCGGTGGACATTCGGATGTATTAGGAGGTGCTATCGTTTACAAAAACCAAGATGCGTGGTCTGATAGAATGAAAAGGGTACAAATACTCATGGGTTCTTCTCCAAATCCCATGGACTGCTATTTATTAGCAAGAGGATTAAAAACCTTGCCAATCCGAATGAAACAGCATTCTGAAAATGCCTTGGAATTAGCAAAAAGATTGCAACTTCATCCAAAAGTCGCAGCGGTGCATTATCCTGGACTACCAAGTAATCCTCAATATGATTTGGCCATGAAACAAATGCCCTTGGGCCAAAGCGGAATGATTGCCGTACAAATGAACATGACGGAGGCAGAAACACAATTATTGGCTTCAAAACTAGGCCTTTTTAAACAAGCAACCAGTTTAGGTGGTGTTGAAAGTCTAGTAGAACACCGAAAATCCATCGAGGGTCCAGCTTCCACTACACCGGGTAATTTGTTGCGACTTTCCGTAGGATTGGAAAACATTGAAGACCTTTGGGAAGCCTGGGTGAACATTTAGTCGCTTGATCTTCATTGAAAGGATATTACCAAACCATTGGAACTTCCATCAAAAGAACTTGCGAATCCTCATTTGCCTGAATCTCAATGGCTTCAATTTCCGATATTCCGATGGCGTCTCTCTTTCCTAATGAGTGATTCGCTAAAGAAATATTGCCTTCAATGACCATGATAAAAACACCCTGCCTATTTCCGTGTAAATCATATGTTAATGATTTTTGGGCATCTAGATGACTGATGTTAAAATAGGTATCTTGATTCACCTGTAAAGAATCGATACCAGAACCTAGTGGAGATACGATGGTTTTCCATTGATTGATAAAATCTTCAGGTAAAAATGTTCTTTGATCATACCTAGGTTCGATATTTTTCAATTTTGGCATTATCCAAACTTGAAACAATTGCAATGCTTCAGTTTGACTTGCATTTTGTTCTGAGTGGAAAATTCCTGAACCAGCTGACATGATTTGAACATCCCCTGCATGGATCAACCCTTTCATTCCCATCGAATCTTCATGAGCGACTGCACCATTCAATGGAATCGTAATGATTTCCATGTTATCATGTGGGTGTTTTCCAAAACCCATTCCCCCAGCAATAAAATCATCGTTTAGAACTCTTAATGCACCAAAATGCATTTTTTTAGGGTCATAATAATTGGAAAAACTAAAACTATACGTAGCTTTTAACCAACCATAATCGGCCGTGCCACGAGAATTTGCTGGGTGTAATTCGATTTTCATTTGAGAATTCTAAATCATTTAAACAGATGAAGTTCCAATTTTGTTCCTGAAATCAGAAACAAAAAAAGAGGAAAAGCTAAGCCCATCCTCTTTTTAAAATCAAAAGAAACTATTTATAAATATTGGTTGGCGTTGTTGGCATTTAAATCTTCAAATGCCAGTTTCAAACGACTCACTAAAGCCTCCTCTCCTTTACGCAACCAAACACGAGGGTCATAGAATTTTTTGTTAGGAGAATCGTCACCCGTTGGATTACCGATTTGTCCTTGCAAATATGCCTCGTTCGCTTTGTAAAAATCTAAAATACCTTCCCAAAGTGCCCATTGGGTATCGGTGTCAATGTTCATTTTTATGGCTCCATAAGACAATGCTTCGCGAATTTCTTCTCTCGAAGAACCGGAGCCACCATGGAACACAAAATCGATCGGCTTTTCAGCCGTTAAACTGTATTTATTGCGAATAAATTCTTGTGAATTTT
>JBILRJ010000309.1:0-3714 GCA_044372695.1 Spirosomataceae bacterium | reverse complement strand
TCATTTTTTTACAATTTTGACAAACAAAAATGCTAGTCCTAAATATATTAACACCTAATCAGCTTGTCTATCATTCTTTTACAATTTTGACAGACAAACTATACCAACATTCGGTGTATTCTTACCACATACAGAAAATCTAAGTTTTTGTCCAGTTTAAACTGGCAAAAAAAGACCTAACCCTCTTTTGGGATAAAAAACTCAAATCGATGAATGTATGAAATAGCGATAAGTCTTAAAGTTTTATACTTACACTTTTTCCTGCATATACGCCTTGAGGTAAGTCTATGATAAATATGGTGTGTTTGCTTTTTGCGTTTGGAATAGCTAATACTCCTTCGCCCTTTAGGGTATAAATTCCTGGTAAAGAAATCATGATTTTATTCAAATTTCTAGAAGGATCAGAAAGTGTCAATTCGGTAACTTTTCCATTTTTCGTTTTTAGAAGTGCCATACCTTGACTTTCCATTTTCACCTTTTCTCCTTTCCCTATTTCTATTTCACCAGCTCTGTAAAAAGCTAATTGTACCTGCCCCAAAATGTTGTGCTTTACCGCTTGAAGTTCTTCCGTATTCGATAAAATTTCTATCCCTCGATTGTTCTGGATCGTTTCTTCCAAACCTTCAACACTCACATTTGGCACCACAATGTACTCATAGTCTGGGCTTTTCTTCAGTTTTCGCTGGCCATGATTATCTGTTTCATTTATCTTATCACCATGATTAAACCAAAGTTTGAAAATATCCGTGCTCACTTGTTCTTTGCTAATATTTGTTTGGTCGGTAAGGTCAGACCAGCGGCCAGTTTCTGTTTGGTTGGACAAATTTATGGTGGTGGCGTTTGGGAAAATATACCCCACTTTATCTTGATGGACCCACTTTACATTTTCTGCAAGTCGATTACCATTTGAGAGCAATTTTTTTACTCCATTTTGATTAATGTGTACTTCGCTCTTTAGTAAAACTTGATTGATTGTGGTTGCCACAGGTAAGTTTGCTTTTGGTTTTATCCCTGCCCCAAGACAAACATATTCTTTATCAAAAAAGAACCAAGATTTTTTGACCTCTAGCATATCATGTGGACTTTTAAAGTCAAATGCCACCGCTCCATAGAGGCCATCCGTTACGGCTCCTACAAAATTAGTCAACCCTTCTTTCTGAATTTGAGTGGCAGCCGGTAGTTTGGGCTTTTGCATTATTGTGGTACCAGAAATTTTTTGCCAGTCATAAGCAGCCCAAATATTGAGGTATTCATCACCTTTTAGAACCAAATAATTTGTGCCATCAGCTCTATGGTGGGTGGTTTTTCCAGGGCCATTATAAGGTTCTTCCATGTTCCGATTTCTAATTGAAAACATTCGCACAGTTGTGTAGAAATCGGGCCTTTGAAAAACAAAATGCTCTGTTTGCCAAAAAAACTTAGCGAAGGACCGAGCAGGTTTGGCTTCACCCTTTCTCAGTTTTACTATTTCCTCTAGCTCTTTTTTTCGGTAATTAGTGCATAACAACAACCTTTCGATCTCACGGTTATCTTTTGGCTTAAATGTGGTTTTGCCTGAAATGCTCCTATTTTTAACCGAAACATCGTCATAAATACCATATACTTGTTGTTTGTAAATACCGTCCAAGTAATAGTCTACCAACATATTTATTTTTTCAATGGGAAATTTGTATTTCGTTTCGGCCACATATTGTGCCCATTCGCCAAAGGCGTTGGCAAATTTACCATAACCATAAGAGTCGGTATTGTTCACACGGTCTGGCCGATGGTGAAAACTGTAATCGTGCTGAATGCCTCTTTCGCCCGTAGAAAATTTCATTTCTTCAGCTATTATTTTAATGATGTCTTCGAATGCTGCATCCTTTCCCAAAAAGAGACAATTTTTTGCCACTAAGCCTGCTATAAAAATTCTATCGCCACTGGGCCGGGCACCAGAAGCCTCCATATTTGCCCTATTAATTATGGGCTGGGCTTTACTAACCAAATCTTTAGGTAAATCATTTCCCATTGCAAGCATTAAATTTACCAGATTCGTTGGCGTGGTTATTTGGTTATCATGCCAATTATCCCCAACAAAATCGTTTTTTATCCAAAATTCTAGGCCTTTTATGATGCTGTTTTTTACTTTTTCACTTTGGTAAAATACGGAGGTTTTCGTGTTGAAGGCCTTGCCTAAATTGGCCAAATTGCTGGTGTGTTGCCCATGAGGAAAACTAGCTGTTCGACTTAGGTCGGTATAATTGATGTCATTAAAGCTCCCGTCTTCATTTAGTTTTGACAATATCGTTTCAATGGCTTTATCATGGGTTTTGATTAAGAATAACTCCTCAATTACTCGTTCTTTTATGGTAACAAGGTCATTAGATTGGGAAATTCCAACTTGTTGAATAAACAGGAGAAGCAACAGTAAAATTTTATATTTTTTCATATTTTAAATAATGTTAGAGCCTTTTAGTTTAAAGAAAGCCAATTTTATAACTATATCCAAGTCGTATTTAATGCGAATTAATACCTCAAACTTATCTAGCATGTTCTGATGATTTCATCAATTTGTAAAATAATATCTCTCAAAACCAATCATACCGAGGGCGTTAAAATGTTTAAAATATCAAGTAAAAAACTATTGATTTTTGAAGAAATAAAATTAAACAACTGATAATTTTATGGTTATCCGACGTAAATTTATAAAAAAACAAACATGAGCAATAAAGAACTTTTACAACAAGAAAATAGCAAAGTACATCAAGAAGTACTAGACGCAAACCTTACTTATGCCGAGTCTTTTGGCGAAAAAAGCAATTTAGCCTTACCTCCGAGCCGTCAATTTGCTATATTAACCTGCATGGACGCACGTTTAGACCCGGCCAAATATGCTGGTTTATCCGAAGGTGATGCCCACGTAATCAGAAATGCCGGTGGTAGGGCAAGCGATGATGCGATTCGTTCTTTAGTGATTTCTCACAAATTACTAGGAACCGCCGAATGGTTTGTTATTCACCACACCGATTGCGGGATGGAATATTTTACTGACGAAATTATGCGTGATTTATTATCTAAAAGTCTATCAACGGCTTCGGTTGACGAAAATGGTTGGAAAAATGTTTCTGAAGAGGGCGGCTCAAATGAAGCTAAGCACATTTCATTCTTGACCATTAGCAATCAAACAGAAAGTATTATTGATGATGTGAAAAGAATAAAATCACACCCTTTGGTGCCTTCATACATTCCCGTTTACGGTTATATTTACGATGTTAAGTCCGGAAAATTAATAGAAATTCCTGAGGCAACAAAAGTGGGTAGAGCTAGTTAAACCACAAAAATGTCTATTTACAGAAAATAGAGATATTTTTTAAACAAAAAAAGAGGTCGAAATGACCTCTTTTTGATTTGTGCTCCCCTTACAGACGAAAGATGCAAAATATTGCGATGATTGAGTATGTGACTATTAGAAAAATAAAGGGTTGAACTTCGTGTCAAATTGCAGGAAGCTACTTCCCACTCCAAGCGTCCATTATACCTGATTTAATATCCGTATAACTTGTGAATAGATAAATGACTAAAATGATAATGAAAATTGTCTTCCAGTGTGTTTTTACTAATGCTTTTAAGTCGTTTAAGAACTGATTCATATCTGTGATTTTAAGGTTTACATTAAATTCATAGGGTTTGGTATCAGATGTATTCAAGAGATCAGAAGATGCTAATTCCAAAGCA
>JBILRJ010000308.1:0-3726 GCA_044372695.1 Spirosomataceae bacterium | reverse complement strand
TAAATGCTTGGAAAACCTCTTCCCTTAAATACTTAGAAAACAGGCAATTATGTGAGGATGTTTTTAGGGATTTTGGAATTGATTCGGTGGGATTTAGGCCTCCTTATGGAAGATTAACCCCAAGTACGAGCCTAAATATACGTTTATCATCTAATGTATTTATGTGGTCAATTTTGACGGGCGATTATCATTCTAATTTATCTCCTCAATCTGTATTAAGTCAGTGTTTACCCAAAATTAAACCAGGAGATATCATTGTTTTTCACGATAGTGTGAAAGCATTTAATCAATTGAAAGTCCTTTTACCTGAATTTCTCTTTTATTTAGCTAATAATAATTTTGTTCCAACTGCCATATGATTGATACCCATGCGCATCTTTATGATGAATTATTTTTACCCAATATCACCCAAATAGTTAATGATATTAAGTCAAAAGGTATTAAGGAGGTATGGTTACCAAATTGCGATTCCTCAACTTGGCCTTCATTGATTACATTAGCCAAAACTTTTCCGGATTTTTGTAAACCCATGGTAGGTTTACACCCCACATATGTCAAAGAAGATTATTTATCTGAATTGAAATTTGTGGAAAATGTGTTGATGCAAGAAAAATTATTGGCCATTGGCGAAATTGGCCTTGATTATTATTGGGATATAACATTTAAAGAACAACAAATAAAAGCCTTTGAAATACAATGTCATTGGGCCTTAGAGAATAAAATCTGGATAGACATTCATTGTCGAAAAGCCTATGCAGATTTAATTCGAATTTTAAAGAAGAAAGAGTTTCAGGATGTAAAGGGAATCGTACACTGTTTTTCTGGTGATGCAAAAGAAGCTGATCAATTGGTTAATTTGGGATTTCTATTGGGGATAGGTGGAGTTATCACGTACAAAAATGCGAATTTATTCAATGATATTAAACATCTTTCTTTGGACCATTTGGTTTTGGAGACAGATGCACCTTATTTGACACCTGTTCCCCATCGTGGGACCGCCAATACACCAGCTCATATCCCATTAATTGCTCAAAAATTAGCCGATTTATACGAAGTTAGTTTGGAATATGTAGTGGAAAAAACCAATCAGAATGCACACAAACTTAAACAGTTTTCAAATTTTCAATGATTTCATCTGTCTGTATTTTCCACTCTATCATTGCATTTTTTAATCTAAGAACTAACTTATTTTGAGATTTACTAAATTGCTGCCAATTTCCTTGAAAACACATTTTTCCTTTTTCCATGATTCCGACCTTTTGACTAAGTTTTAGAATATCACTTAGGTCATGGCTGATCAAAAGGCAGGGAATTTGTTTTTCAATTACTTCCTGTTGGACAAGTTGAGAAAACTCCATTTTTTGCTCTGTGTCTAATTGACTAAAAGGCTCATCCAACACCAATGCTTCAATCGACACACTGAATGCTTGTATCAAGGCTAATTTTTGCCTTTCTCCTCCTGATAAATGCATGATTTTACTTTTTGAAACTTTCTCTAAATGATATTTTTTCAAAATGTATTTCTTCTTTTTAAGCAGTTCTATTTTAGAAAGTTTTTGGTAAATCATTTCTAGAAAATCATCCACCGTGTGATTTGGTTTTAAATGCAAATTTTGAGGAACATAACCAATTTGTGGAAATTGTTTGATTAATCTATCCAAACCATTATTCAATTCTTTTGAATTTATTGAAATTGATGCCTCCGTTCCTGTCAGATTTCCAACAATAATTTGAGCAATGCTGCTTTTTCCTGATCCACTTTTACCAATTAAAGCGAAAATCTCTCCTGAATTTACCTTAAATTTGATTTGAGATAATTCGAATTGAGTAGATATTGGATGATTCTTGATGAAAATTTTTAACATTTAAACTTATTAATTATGCTTTTATGCGGTATCGATGTGGGTACATCATCCATTAAAGTTAGTATTGTTGACTCAGCAAACCAAAAAGTAATTCATTCGTCTTCATATCCTGAGATTGAAAACACCATATCATCCCCAGAAATTGGATTTGCGGAGCAAGACCCTGAGCATTGGTGGTTTTGTGTAAAACAAGCCATTTTGGTTTGCAATGCCTCTAATAAATACAATCCGCAGGATATTGTAGCCATAGGAATTAGTTATCAAATGCATGGTTTGGTAGTCATTGATCAAGATGATCAAGTATTGAGACCATCCATCATTTGGTGCGATTCTCGTGCTACTCAAATCGGTAGAAATGCCTATGAATCAATTGGACAAGATTTTTGTTTGCAACATTTACTCAATTCTCCGGGTAATTTCACAGCATCGAAATTGGCTTGGGTTAAAATGCATGAACCCGAAGTTTTTGATAAAATAAAATATGTTCTTTTACCTGGTGATTACATTTCAGGCATGCTTTGTGGTAATTTTACCACTACGCCTTCTGCTCTTTCGGAAGGCATCTTTTGGGACTTTCAATCAAAATCTATTTCAAGCGAACTCAATCAATATTTTGGATTTTCTAGTACATTATTTCCAGAAATTCGAACAGTTTTTAGTGAGCATGGACAAATTTCCTCTAAAATTGCCCAGGAATTAGGATTAAATAGCCGTGTTAAGGTCACCTATAAAGCCGGTGATCAACCGAATAACGCTTTGTCTTTAGGAGTGTTGGAACCGGGCGAAATCGCTACCACAGCAGGGACTTCTGGTGTGGTTTATGGAGTCAGTAGCGAATTGAAATTTGATAAGGAAAATCGTGTTAACTCATTTGCACATGTGAACTATACCAATGAATTGGATCGCATTGGTGTCTTGATGTGTATTAATGGAACAGGAATTTTAAATCGCTGGTTGAGAGACAATTTCTTTTCATCATCTACCTACAGTGAAATGAATGTTTTGGCTACAAAATCTGAAATAGGTTCTAGAGGTCTTATTTGCATGCCTTTTGGGAATGGTGCAGAACGAATTTTTCAAAATAAAAATATCGGTGCGAGTTTTAGGAATTTGGATTTTAATCAACATGCTAGATCAGAAATTATTCGATCGGCACAAGAAGGTATTGCATTTTCAATGGTGTATGGAATCGAATTATTAAAAAATGTGGGTATTTATCCAAAGCGTTTAAAGGCTGGTATGGCAAACATGTATTTAAGCGATATATTTTCTGCCGCTATTGTGAATGCATCTCAGGTAAGCATTGATTTTTGTGAGGGAGATGGTTCTTTCGGAGCGGCAATGGGTGCTGGAATTGGAATTGAGATTTATCATTCTCCACAAGATGCAGTGAATGGCATTAAAGTAATCAAATCGATTGATCCACAACGCCATTTATCAAATGAATATGCTGATTCATTTGCGAAGTGGAAAGAATCTCTACCTATATAAATGGGAAAAGCCTCTCTATTTCTAGAGAGGCTTTGTACCCAGAGCCGGAGTCGAACCGGCACGGGCTTGCACCCACGGGTGTTTGAGACCAGCGCGTCTACCAATTCCGCCATCTGGGCAATTCTTAAATTGCGATACAAAAGTAGCTTTTATCCTTTAAAATCACAAATTTGTGAGAGATAAAATTTATTTATTCGTAGCGAAGCGATTCAACAGGATCCATTTGAGATGCTTTGAAAGCAGGATAAATACCTGAGAATAAGCCTACTAATATGCAAATTACGATACCCGTAAACATCCACAACCATGGGATAATAAAACTAGCACTTCCTGAGCTAATTCCTTGTGCGATGAGGTTTCCAATAGGAAT
>JBILRJ010000307.1:0-3730 GCA_044372695.1 Spirosomataceae bacterium | reverse complement strand
TCCTCTATTTTAACGGCCTTAGGTGATTCAAAAGGGATTTCAATCACATCTTTAATTACTTTACCTCCATGATTCTGTATATTTTGAAGGGCATGGCGAAAACCCATGTCATACACCTTATTTAACGAAGTGCTCGTGTATTTAAAATCAATTCCCTCCGCCTCTTTCAAGCCCAATTTCCAATACGCAGGAATTTTTTCATAACCCAACATCGTCCCTAATATCCCTCCTGCAGAGGACGGATTACAGTCGGCATCTTGCCCACAACGAGTAGTTATATCCATGGTTTTACCATAATCCCCATTTCCATACAACAATCCAATGACCACATAGGCCGAATTAACGGTAGCATCAATGTTAAATGGCCTAAAAACTCCATCTGGACAACCAATGTCTTGGGCCCATTTTTTTTGAACCTCAAACCAAGTGGCTTTCCAATCCTTCGGGTTTTTTTTGTGCCAAGCGATTACGTCTGAAATACATTTGTAATAATTACTTTGCTTAGGAATCGTTTTTAGTGCCTCTCTAATAATCGTCGACACATCATTCGAGACAAATGCCATCGAATAACAAGCTCCAATAAATACCCCTCCATAATAACCATCCCCAAAATTCATGATGTGACCAATTTTATCCGAAATTTCAGAAGCTGCATTGGGCATTCCCGGCGACATTAATCCAGCAAAATCGCTTTCAATTTGATAATCAATACAATCTGCATGCGGATTGTTCAACCAATGACCCGATTCAGGTGCCTTCATTCCATGTAAAATATTGTATCTACCAGCTTGATTCGCATGCCACAAAGCATAACCCGCTTTGGCATAAGCATTGGCATGGGAAGAAATCGGCGCATTTAAACCTTCTTTCTCAAACACATCTACAAAGGTTAAATCCATGTACAAATCATCATACAAACCTGGATTTTCAATCATGGTCTTTTTCAAATATCCATCATACCAGACAATGGGTTGATAGGCATCAATCATCGTTCCATTGTAGCGAAATTCCATCGGTCCGCCATAAGTAACTCCAATGGTTTGCCCTGCCCAACCACCTTTGATTTTATCTAATAAAATATCTTTAGAGATCTTTTTGACGCTTTTTTGTGCAAAAAGGGATTGAACCAATAGGGTGAAAATAAAAATAGTAATTAGCGATAAAGATTTTTTCATGTTAAATAAAGGTTGAAATATGGCAGGCAAGTTGAGAAAATCCACTTTAAAAACATAATTTTAGGATCTAGTTGAATATTTCATTGAAATAAAAGAACATGGACAGAAGGGATTTTATTAAAACATCAAGTTTACCATTGATCAGCCTACCGATTCTAAATAAGTATTTTGGACAAAGGAGTTTTCCTTCTGATGAATTTCAAAAGGTTATTTTTAACCATATCACCAAAGAAGAGCGATTAACTAGAATCGCCAAGGCTCAAAAATTGCTGATTGAAAATAACATGCAAGCATTGATTTTAGATGCAGGAACTAGTTTAGACTATTTCACTGGCTTAAAATGGTATCCAAGTGAGCGCAGTATGTTGTGTATCATCCCACAAAAGGGCGACATTCAATATATATGCCCTGCTTTCGAAGAAGATCGTTTTTTAGAAATGGATAAAATCGGAGATCAGATAGCCACTTGGGAAGAACACGAAAATCCATTTTCACTTTGCATCGCACTCTTAAAAAGATGGGGATTTTCAAAAGGAAAATTAGCCATCGAAGAAAATACACGATTTTTTATTGCGGATGGACTAAAAAAGGCTGGGGAAAATTTTCAAATCATCAGCGGTGATCCAATTACCATTCCTTGTCGATTAATCAAGTCCAAGAATGAAATCGAATTGATGCAATTGGCAAACAATTGCACCTTGAAAGCAATTAATTATGGATTGACATTCTTAGATGAAGGTGTTACCAGTAAATTTGTTTCAGATAAAATTGCCTACGCGCATGCACAAATGGGCGCTGTCCATGATTTTGCCTCTGTTACCTTCGGTTTAGCCACTTCCTTTCCACATGGTAGCAGCAAAAAATCACCCTTGAAAAAAGGAGAAGTGGTCATGATGGATGTCGGTTGCCGGATTGGTGGCTACTCCTCTGATATTACCAGAACCGTAGTTTTTGGAAAAGCTAGTGATAAACAAAAATTCATTTGGGAATTAGAACAAAAAGCACAATTGGCTGGATTTAAAGCTGCACAATTAGGTGTTGCCTGCGAAGAAGTGGATTTTGCTGCTAGAAAAGTCATCACCGATGCGGGCTTTGGCCCCAATTATCAATTACCAGGTTTACCCCATCGGACAGGACATGGCATTGGGATGAATGGCCACGAATGGGGAAATATGGTCAAAGGAAATAAACAACCTTTACAAGTAGGAATGTGCTTTAGCATTGAACCGACCATCGCCATACCTGGCGAATTTGGCGTAAGACATGAAGATTGTGTTTATATGACTGAAAATGGCCCTAAATGGTTCACGGAACCGAGTTCTGAGTTATCAATTTGAAGAGAGAAGAGAGAAAACTGGAAGAGAGAAGAGAGAAAACTGGAAGAGAGAAGAGAGAAAACTGGAAGAGAGAAGAGAGAAAACTGGAAGAGAGAAGAGAGAAGAGAGGAGAGAGAAGATGTTTTCTCACTTTCCATTTGCGCTCCGTTTTCTCTCTTCCCATTTTCTTTCTTCACATTTTCTCTCTTCCAGTTTTCTCTCTTCTCTCTTCAAACCGATAATTCAAACTTCTCCTTCACACAACTCGGAATATCCGAATCGTAATGAGAGACATAAATCAAGGTCATATCGGATTTTTCGGCCAAGTAATCAAGCACATTTTTGATGTGCTCAATTTGATCCGGATCTAATCCTTGGCAGGGTTCATCCAAAATCAATAGAGGTGGATTTTTAACAAATGCCCTTGCCAACAAAACCAAGCGTTGTTCTCCAGTAGAAAGTCGCTGAAAAAATTGATGTTGTAAATGCCTGATTCCTAAAATCTCCATCCACATCAAAACCCTTTGAGTTTGCTGATCTGACATTTTCTTGAACAAACCTACGGTATCAAAAAGTCCAGAAGCAATCACTGAAAGACAATTATCTGCCGATTTGAAATACAAATGTAACTCAGGGCTAACAAACCCGATCCGTTTTTTAATATCCCAAATGCTTTCGCCACTTCCGCGCCTACGGTCAAACAACCACAATTTTTGAGAATAACTTTGTGGATTATCCGCAGTAATCATACTGATCAAAGTAGATTTCCCAGCTCCATTCGGGCCACGCAAAGCCCAATGACTCCCCTTTTTAACCTCCCAATCGACTTGTTTTAAGATAACTTTACCTTGGTATTGAATGGTGGCTGCTTCCATTTTAACCGCAGAAGCAAAAGCTGGAAAAGCATTTGCCTCCAAAATTAATTTGTCCAATAATTCCTTCCAAGGATGAGAATTCGGAAAAGAACTTTGTTTCCATCGAACATATTCTTGCTTCGTACCTTGAAAAGCCACCTCTCCTTCCCGCAAATACAAAACACGATCCACCAAGTCGGGTAAGTCAATGGGGCTATTGATCAGAATAAAGGGAATATTTTGAGCTTTCAGCTTTTCCAAAGATTGGGTTAAAAGTCGTCGACCATCACGATCCAAGCCTAAGTAAGGATTATCAAAAATCACAAAATCAGGGTTTTTTAAAAGGGCTTTGATGATTTGCAAACGCTTATTTTCACCATTAGAC
>JBILRJ010000257.1:0-4543 GCA_044372695.1 Spirosomataceae bacterium | reverse complement strand
AACGGATCATGTTCAAATTTTTGAAGCTAGGAAATAGTCTAGACTTTTGTCTTATTATTTCTATCATCTTTCTTTCTCTCCACGGATTGTATCCGAGGTTATGCACATTGTAGCCTTTCAGGCTACATATACCTAGGATATAGCATTTACAACAACCCCGCAGGGGTTGATTATGCATAACCGCGGATGAAATCCGTGGAATTGAAAAGTGAACACGACCAAGCTAGTCAAGGTCCTGATTTGTAAAAGCAATTAGTTAATTGACACTTCATAATTTATCAGTTTTCACTCAAATCTTTCGGCAGATTAACCGCAAATTCATTTTTAAGTCCTAAATAAGAATAATTAGCGTTGGCTGAGCTGAGTCGAAGCCAAAAACGGTAAGAAGAGAAGTGTAAATTGGATATTTTAAAACTTGATTCACATTGTTAGTTGCTAGAGACAAATGCATTCAGATGAATGACATTCATTTTATCAAACAACTGAACTTTTAACCGTGTAAATTGCAGGGGGTAAGGGGACGCATTACCCCTTAAAAAAAGAAAATTAAAATCCCTAATTAAAAACTCATATTCTTGATCAGTAAACTGATTTTTTGAATGACATTTTCAAGAAATTTTGTTGGCTGGATAATATACCTAATGATAATTTCAACTCTTAATTCGCATTAATAATGCGAATTAAGAGTTAAAAACATTGGGATCATTCGTTATAAAAATTTATTTATGGCCAACGCTTAATCCTAACGAAAGATTTGAACGTAGCGGCAAGGCGGAGCTTTGACAATGCGCATGGGATATGTGCGTCAGGGTCAAAGAAAATAGCCGAGAGCGGAGTGAAAATCGTTCCGCTTGCGGATTCGTCTTGGATTAAGCAAAAGAAAAAAGTTTTTTTGTTTCTTTTTTTTCAAAAAAAGAAATGCCACAGAATAAGAATTAGCCGGTAAATTGCATTATAATCCAGTATTGGACTTATCCTCAATCGATTAGTACTGAATTTAAGTACTTATTTCAACCCTTAATTCGCATTAATACCTAATAATTAAAAACTAACAACTAATACCTAATCCAAATTTCTCTTCCACAAAACCCTTGGATCAGGACAATTCTGGGCATAAAATGTTTGTTCATTAGAGGAACATACACCTGGATAATCACCAATAAATGTTTGTAAATCGCGGATGCACTGCACGTGTAGATGGGGAGGCCAAGTACCATTCTCGTGGGAAGCTCCCAGATGACAAAAAACCTCACCTTTAGCGATTTTTTGTTCTAAACGGATGTTTTCTAAATCGCTTTTTGCTAAATGCCCATACAAACTAAAGAAGATTTGATCGGCTAATTCATGCCTTAAAATAATGGTGGGTCCATAATTTCCCGATCCCTCGTTGATCTGGAAAGCGTGCACAATGCCATCCAATGGAGCGGCTACCGCAGTGCCCGCCTCCGCCCAAATGTCCACTCCTAAATGGATGTTTCTAAAATCGCTTTGGGCTGTCGCAAAATTGGTATGCGCTTCGTAAATTCGGCGTGGCTCCAAATAACCCCCAATGCCCCATTTCCCAGCTGTCAAAAGTTGGATATAGTCACTGAACTTAGAAACATCCTGAAAAATACCTGAATTTAGTTCCTTATTATTCTTACTCAGGTCAATCGCAACGGTATTTTCCGGAGTAAAATCTTGCGAAAAAATGGCTGGAAACATCCTTATTTAAATTGAAAAATGAAGGGTAAAATGAAAATGACCACCATGGCCCAGACAACGAAAAAAGGCAACAAGCGAGTAAGGCTATTCTCCAACTCGGGAACCAATTGTTTGCCTTGGCAAATTTGCAGCAAAGATTTTGCCACCCACATTAAATTGATCATGATCAGAATGTTGCTCCCTAAAACCGAAATTCGGTTTGGGGTAATCCCAAATTCGAACAATCGGAAACCAATGGCTGTTACCGCAATGAAGTTGTTGATGATGGCTAAAAGTGCTAGACCCGTTAAAGTATATACTTGAAATTGGCTCATGGGTTCTTTGCTGGCTTCGCTGACAGAGAAAAATATCAACGCCATAACCCCAATTAAAATCACATTAAAAACCAAAAGGAAATCGCGGTCATTGTAAGGATCTTTTCCCGTAAAAAGCAAAGCGAACAAGAAGCCCAGCAAGGTTACAAACACCAAAGGCGTAAAGATTTTGGCAATGATGGGAGAAATCTTATTGACCAATTGGGGGTTATTTTCCACCAAAAAAGTAGCTAAAATGGGAACAGAAGGGAGCGTAGAAAGAACAAAATAGTCAAAGTACCAATTTTCAATGGATACATCAATCAGCTTAAACATCCCGACACTGAGTGCAGAGAATAGGCCGCCTGCCAAGAGCAAAATAGCCGTCATGATCAATAAATTGCCATTATAACGCAGAAAATTCATTCGATGAGAACTCGATTTCCAGTCCTTGCCCAAGTAATTTAGTCCCACCAAAGACCAGACCAAGATCGGCAAGTGAATACAAGCTAAAATGAGCGTATTGCTGGTCGGGAGATTGGGCAGAAGATTGATGTAGCAAGCCGAAAAAGCGATTAAGGCCAAGGAAATGGGGAAGTTTGGACTGGAGAAGCGCTGATTTCTGGCAAAGTAAATGGCGATTAAGGGAAAAGATACAAAAGCGATATTTCTTGGATAATAGAAGTCATTGGAAAAATGAAAAATTCGAGGAAATTGCATCAAAAAAGCTGCCAAAAGCGCAAAAATGCCCAAAAGGACCCAATCTTGTTTTTCTCCGAATGAGTGCTCTTTATCAATAAATGTTAATCTTTCCTTCCAAACTTGAGCAATGGGATTTCCTTGAATGGAGGGGAAGAGGGACATAAACGCCAACTTAAATTCAGCAGGATTCTTGCGATAAAGATTTTCTAAATCTAGGGGCTGATCAATGAGCTCCAAAATCTTTTGAGAGATTGTATTTTCCATTCTGCTTGATTTAGTATAAATGATTCCCAATTTGAAAATATTCTTCAAAATTAAGCTATTATTACGTTGGAAATTATCCATTCATCCTTCTATTTGACACATGAACCCAAAAGTTGATCATTTTCTGCTGAACGTTAAAAATTGGGGAAAAGAGCTAGGCCTTTTGCGAGAAATTATTCGGGAATCAGCTTTGGAAGAAGAGTTAAAATGGGGATTACCTTGTTACGTCTTTGAGAAGAAAAACGTGATTATCCTACAAGGATTTAAAGAATATTTTGCTGTTATGTTCTTTCAGGGGGCGATCATGAAAGATTCTGAAAATCTATTGGTAAAACCTGGGGAGAACACACAAGCAGGCCGACAAATGCGATTCAAAAGCATGCAGGAAATGGTTGATAAAGCAACGATTCTTAAAACTTATGTAAAAGAAGCCATTGAGTTAGAAAAAAATGGTGTGAAGGTCCCATTCAAAAATCCATCAGAATTCCATATTCCTTTTGAATTTCAAACACATTTGGAGAAGAATGGGCCATTAAAAACGGCATTTGAAAAACTAAGTCCAGGCAGACAAAAAGCTTATTGCATTTATTTTGCTGACAGTAAGCAATCTCAAACCCGAGAAAACCGGATTGAAAAATTTATCCCTCGAATTTTATCGGGCAAAGGCATGTTGGATTGTACTTGTGGTTTATCCAGAAGAATGCCCGGATGCGATGGCTCGCATAGAGGATAGAAGAAAGAAAACGGGAAGAGAGAAAAGAGAAGAGAGAAGAGAGAGAAGAGAAAAAATCTTCTCTCTTACATCATACATCATTTTCTCTTCCCGTTTTCTCTTCCCGTTTTCTCTCTTCCCTATTTCAACTTCATATTCACGGGATCCCACTGAATGATTTTTTTGTTGAAATAACTTTCATTACATGCCAAGGCTGGCGCTGCGGCACGGAAACCAAAAGTTGCGTCTTCTACCACTTCTTTGCCCGTTCTAATTGCATCAAAGAAATTCGTGAAGTGATCTAAGTGTTCGCTGTATCCGTCTGGTGCTTTAAAAATGATGTCTTCTTTGATTCTCCGCTTTCTTTGCGACTCGCTCCATTTTGCATTGTACTCTTTCGTCATTTCATCTTGCATGCTTTTCGAGAAAGTAAATACCGAATCATATCCACCAAAACCTGGCGCCTCAGGCAATAAACTGTGCTTGATCGAAATCGTATTTCCTTTTACGTCCATCACTCCTTCTGACCCTATCAATCGAATAACTTCTTGTCCTCCTGTACCACTGATAAAGTTTACTTGCAAGGTCAATTGAAAAGCTGGGTGCTCGGGGGTATCTCCATATTGCATCACACCTGACATCACATCAGGCAAATTACGGCCGTCCTTCCAGTGACTAAATTGACCTGTACTGAAAATCGTTTCTGGCCCTTTAGAGTTGGTAATTAAATGCGTTCCGCTCAATAAGTGAATGAACAAATCGCCTGCAACGCCCGTTCCTACTTCTTTGAAAGCTCTCCACCAAAAGAATTTCTTCGCATCAAATTCCATTTTGGCAGTCGCTTCTATGAAACGTCCCCAATCGGTTG
>JBILRJ010000097.1:0-9430 GCA_044372695.1 Spirosomataceae bacterium | reverse complement strand
GGTTGTCATGGCATCTGCATCTTTTGGTATGGTGTATTCCCATGCGCCAATCGAACTTTGACGATCATATACGGCATTCACCATGTTTAATTTCCCTATCTCACCAGCTGCTAATAATTCCTTTGCTTTCGCTAAACCGATGCTACTTACTCGCTGTGAACCAACTTGCAAAACTTTGTTGTATTTCTTTTGAGCTTGAATAATCTTGTGCCCCTCGTCAATTTTATACACCATTGGTTTCTCCACATAAACGTGTTTGCCTTTAGCTAGTGCATCCAAGGTGATGCGCGCATGCCAAACATCATGCGTTGCGATAATCACCGCATCAATGTCCGAACGATCCAACAATTCTTTGTAATTACGAGTTGTGTACAAATCTTTGCCATACAACTCTTTGGCATTTTCAATACGACCTGTGTATAAATCGCAAATTCCAGCCAATTCCACTCCAGGAACCTTCAAGGCTGTTGCCAAGTCGAAATGCCCTTGTACTCCAAAACCAATGACTCCCAAACGAATCTTTTCTCCAGCAGAAATTTTTCTCTCGTATATCAACATACGTTCATCGGCTTTTTGTTGGGCGGCAAATGACTGGATTGGAGCCGCAGCTGCTATCATGCTTGTTGCGCCTATTTGCTGCAAAAATCTCCTACGGGATGCTTGGTTGTCGTTTTTCATTTTCATTGATTAAGTTTAAAGTTCCAATTTACTATTTTTTATCAAAACAACCTTTGCGTTTTTGTGCCAATCTGTACAATTTTTGGCTAAAGTGGCATCACCTGGATAAATCACGCACACTATTTCTTCCTGATTTTTTCAAATCGTGATAAAAATCTCCTTTTTTACCACCTCAAATCTCGAAATTGCATAAAAAAATAAACCAAAGTCGATGAAGGATTACAAATTGGGTTTAGAAGCGAATTGGAAACAATTCAGTCTTTTGGTATTGATCAACGCTTTTGTAGGAGGCATGATTGGGATGGAAAGAAGCATCTTTCCACAATTTGCCACAGAAGTCTTTGGAATAGCCTCAAAAACAGCCTTATTGTCATTCATTACAGCTTTTGGATTTTCAAAAGCCATCGCCAACTACTTCACAGGCCGTTTAGCTAATAGTTTGGGCAGAAAAAATCTTTTGATATTGGGTTGGCTACTCGCACTTCCTGTTCCATTCCTTCTAATTTATGCTCCCAATTGGAACGTGGTCATATTTGCCAACGTTCTTTTGGGCATTAGCCAAGGACTTACTTGGAGCAGTACGGTGGTGATGAAAATAGACTTAGTAGGAGAAAAAAACAGGGGACTGGCTATGGGTTTGAATGAATTCTCTGGTTATTTTGCTGTGGGAATCGTTTCCTTTTTAAGCGCTTATTTGGCCAATCGATACGGTGTTATTCCTTATCCATTTTACTTGGGAATTATCATCGCTTCCCTCGGATTGCTCTTGAGTTGGATTTGGGTAAAAGACACGCGTAATTTTCTTCAACAAGAAACACAATCGAGCCAAATCGTCCCGCTACAACATGTATTTTGGGACACCACTTGGCGCCATAAAACCCTGGGGTCCATTACACAAGCAGGTCTTGTCAATAATTTAAACGATGGGATGATTTGGGGACTTTTACCGATACTTCTTTTAACCGCCGAATTTAATCAAACCGAAATTGGCATCATTGCGGCTATCTATCCAAGCGTTTGGGGGCTCGGCCAACTCTTCACCGGAAAAATGTCCGATGTGTATTCTAAAAAAAAGATGTTGTTTTGGGGAATGCTATTGCAAGGCTTTGCCATTATGTGTTTGCCCTTGTTGAAAAGTTTCTTTGCGTTAGCCTTCTTATCTGCTTTGCTTGGCATAGGCACCGCCTTGGTTTATCCAACCTTTTTAAGCAGCATTGCACAGACAACAAACCCTAACCAACGAGCTGAAAGCATTGGTGCATTTAGGTGGTGGAGGGATTTAGGATATGCCTTTGGAGCGATTATTTCTGGTGTCATAGCGGATGCTTTTGGCATTGACTATGCCATATGGCTGATAGGGCTTTTAACGATAGCCTCATCCTTGGTAATCGCATTGAGAATGGAAGAGATTGACTCAAACGAAATGCCTTAATTCCAATGATTTTTATCATTTGAAACTAAGGAATAAAATTCAGTAAATGATTAGCACAGAATAGGTCCTCTCAAAAAGAGAAAACCACCATATCGTTTCCGTCGGCTCCTTTTTCAGCGGTATGGGATGCCAGCAATGACGGAAACAAAATCGTGGAAATCAGGTCTGCCGACAACATCGACTTTCTCCTGTTTTGCTTAAATAGAAAGTTTTTGATTTAGAACACGTAGCGCAAAAAATTTCACTAACACTAACATTCAAAATTAAATGAAATAAGCACATTATATAGGCTATTAGAAGGCGAAAAGTGTCCTGAAAATATATTTTCGGACAGCTTTTTTAAAAAAAAAGAAACTGCGTTTTTGGTTGTTAATAAATTAAATTCCTTTTACCTTTAAAATTCTTGTTCTAAATAGTGCTACATGATCATCCTTTTCACCGGTTTATCCACATTATTCTTGTCCATCATTTTAATGATTAGTAATTGGGGAAAACCGAATTACACGAAATTCCTGTCCCTGTATTATTTCTTTCTAGGTGTATATGCCCTTGTTCATTACAGCTTATTTATAGAGCCTAGCATAGAAACAATCTTTTATGCATATCTGCATTTTGCACCGGCTTTACTACTAATGAGTATCTTCCTTTTTTTCTTCGTAAAATCAAATTTAGCTAATGAAAACATTCTAAAAAACAAATACCAATACTTGCATTTTGTGCCACCCATCATTCAGTTGGTACTTATTGTGAATTATTACTTTTTACCGGTTTCCCTCAAATGGAGTTATGCTCGTTTACTATATCAAAACATCGATCAAGTATTTTATTTAGAAATTCCCAACACTTATTTCTATCAATCAGATTCTTATTTTTTACGATTGCTTTCATTGATTGGCTACTCCATAGCCTGTATAGTTTTACTCATAAAATCAAAACCCTTTACCAATTCAGATCCCAAAGAATTAAGAGCCAACAAATACCGCTTTACCTACATTTGGTTTTTGACCATTTGTAATTTATTCATCGGCTTGGGAATGTTGGCAGTCCTATTGTTGCTAAATAATCGTGGGCACCAGAGTCTTCAATTGATCAATTCCAATTCAAAACAATTGTTGCAGTTCATTGCATTGAGCATGAGCCTAGGTCTTCTGATTTTTCCTACTGTTCTTTACGGCTACTCTCCCAGAGAAAAACGATTAAAAAAACGACAAGATGGAGAAGATCTGCAAATCGATAATACCTTGCATGAAAAGAGCAAAATAGTGCTTGATTATTTAGAAGATTACAAGCCCTACTTAGATCCCAATTTCAATAAATCTGATTTAGCCACGAAGCTGAATATTAGTCAGCAAGAACTTAGCACGATTTTTGATCTTGTCATCAAACTGAAGTTTTTAGATTACAAAAACAAAAAAAGGATCGAATACGCTAAAGATCTTTTGTCTAAAGGGAGTGCGAAAAAACTCACCATGGACGGAATTGGAAAGAGTTCCGGATTTATCTCACGTTCCAGCTTCTATGCCATATTCAAAGCAGAAACGGGACAAACTCCTATTCAATACCTAGAACAATTCAAGGAAAAAAAGGAATAGGCAAATAGCCCCTTCAAGGGTTTTGAAACTTTCCTCAAATGATTAGATTTTGGGACTTCTTGCCTTTAATGGACAAATCCGTAAACGTAATCTGATGAAAACCCCAGCAATCCTTCTAAGCATTTTAATCTCCACAAGCCTTTTCGCTCAAAAACAGCCTGTTTTAGGCGCCCGAAAGGCTCCAACATTGAAAATCAAGCAATTTGAGTTCAAAGATTTGAACAAAAATAATCGATTGGACAAATACGAAGATTGGCGTTTACCCATCGAAGATCGTGTAGAGGATTTAGTTGCCCAAATGACCTTGGAAGAAAAATTGGGCTTTATGTTGATCAGTACGACCCGCATGGCTGGCGACAACGTTTTTGCAGCTGGAGTACAAGCAAGAGAAGAGAAAAAGCCTATTACCGAAGGTTTTAATGAAGAGGATTTGGTACAAAATACAAATATGTTTACTCGTAAACCGCTTGATGCCCCGAACATGTCCGCAGCGGGTACAAGTAAAGGGGTTCAACAATTTCATTTGCGACACTTTATTTTACGCGCCAACACAGATCCAAGCACCATGGCCAAATGGGCCAATAATCTGCAAGAACTTTGTGAAAATTCTCGATTAGGAATTCCTGCCATTGTGGCATCGAATCCAAGAAATCATGTAACCACAGATGCCTCTGTGGGACTCAGTGTGGGAGTCACGGCTTTTTCTAAATGGCCTGGGGAACTTGGTTTGGCTGCCATGCGAGATCTACCTTTAACTCGCAAATTTGCAGAAACCGCCGCCAAAGAATGGAAAGCAGTTGGTTTGCGCAAAGGATATATGTACATGGCAGATTTAGCTACTGAGCCGCGCTGGCAGAGGGTGGAAGGTACTTTTGGAGAAGATGCTGACTTAGCCGCGAACATGATTCGAGAAATTGTGTTGGGCTTTCAAGGAACACGTTTGGGGATCAACTCCATCGCCATGACTACCAAACACTTTCCAGGCGGTGGCCCCCAAGAAGGTGGGCAAGATTCCCATTTCGATTGGGGTAAATTTGCGCACTATCCGGGGGGCATGTTTGATTTTCATTTAAAACCATTTAAAGCGGCCATTGAAGCTGGTACATCCGCCATCATGCCTTATTATTCCGCTCCGAAAGGAAAGGAATTTGAAAACATAGGCTTTTCATTTAACAAAGCCATGATTGATGATTTATTGCAAAAAAAGTTGGGTTTTCAGGGCATCATCAATTCCGATACGGGGCCCATTGAAATGATGCCTTGGGGAGTAGAAACACTGTCCATTTCTGAGCGTTACCAAAAAGCATTGAATGCGGGAGTCGATATATTTTCAGGAGCGGCAGATCCAGCAGTCTTGATAGAGACGGTCAAAAAAGGCTTAGTTTCAGAAAAGCGCATCAATCAATCGGTTGCCAAATTATTGAAAGAAAAATTTGAGTTGGGCTTATTTGAAAATCCTTACGTTTCCGTTGATGATGCTGCTAAAATAGTAGGAAACAAAGAAGCGAACGAATTGGCGCATTTGGCTTTGAGAAAATCCATTGTTTTATTAAGAAATGATCAAAAAGTTTTGCCATTGCTAAAAAAGACCAAAGTGTATTTTGAAACTTACATGAATACGGGTAGAAATGCGGATATCATCAAAGTGGCTAAACCCACTTATGACAATCCAAATATAGAATTTGTCTCTACCAAAGAAGAAGCCGACGTTGTTTTGTTATGGTTAATTCCGAGCAGTGGAGGATTGTTTAGCTCACAAGGAACAAAAATCGATTTGTCGCTCTCTAAGAATCGAATAGACGTCAAACATGTGAACGAAATCATCAACACTAAACCGACCATATTGGCCATCAATTACACCAACCCTTGGGTCATTGAAGAGATCGATCAAGCGAAAACCCAAACCATCCTTGCGACCTTTGGAACAACGCAAGAAGCACTGTTGGATATTGTAACTGGTAAATTTAATCCAACTGGCAAAATGCCATTTACTACTCCAAAAAACATGCAAGTAGTAGAAGAAAACAAATCCGACGTACCAGGTTACATGGAAGGCCCCAATTATCCTTTGTTTAAATTTGGGGATGGAATTTCGTTTTAATAATAGTTATTAGTTATTAGTTTTTAGGTATTAGGTATTTACGTATTAGGACTTGGTCATAAAATACCAAAACAATTAATACAACTATTTCAGGATAAAACACTAATAACTAAGTCGACCGCAAGGGTCGACTCTACTAATCACTGATCACTCGATCCCAAATCGAAATACATGCTTTCATTTTTTTTGAAATCAGCCAATTCTTTTTTCCAAAAAATAAAATATTTTTCAGAGTCAAATTTTTTATAGAAAACACGCGATTCGAAGTAACCTTCAGATTGATATATTTTAAACTCTAAGCGAGCCCTGGAATATTGTTCGTCCCAATGTATAGTTAGATTTTGAACTAAAGAGAAATTGACAAAACTTATACCAAATTTTTCAATTCCGGCATGGGAAGATTTTACCTCCTTAAACCGCAAATATTTATTCATTACAAAATATTCTTAAAAAATAATTTTTATTAGATCACGCTAAACAAAGGTATTTGTTTGACCAAAAAATAAAATTATTGAGATGTTGAAAACAGTTCCGATTTCAAAAATTGTAGTACCAAAACAAAAAAAACCAAACAAGATTTAAAAATTAATAACCTTTTGAGTGCCCTTATTTAAAGATAAAACTTGTTTTTTCCCATCATAAACCAGGCTTGTTTTACCTCCCAATACCGATTTAATGACTAATTGCTTCAATCTGCCTTGACTCCAAGTCAAATCTACTTCAAATCCACCTCTGGCTTTTAAGCCTTTTACACTTCCTGAATTCCATGATTTTGGTAAGGCTGGCAATAAGTGAATTTCTTGAGGTGAGGACTGAACAAGCATTTCCGCAACTGCAGCTGCACCGCCAAAATTTCCATCAATTTGGAAAGGAGGGTGCGCATCAAATAAATTGGGATAAGTGCCTCCTCCCCTTTCATAATTTACCTTCACACCATCAGGTTCCACGTATCGTAATAATTCACGGTACATCTTATACGCATGATCACCATCTTTCAACCTAGCCCAAAGATTAATCCTCCAGCCTTTAGACCAACCGGTTGTTTCATCGCCTTTGATTTCCAGCGTCCGCTTGGCCGCATTGGCCAATTGAGGTGTCTGGTCGACGGTTATGTGTGAACCAGGGTATAAACCGAACAAATGACTTTGGTGGCGGTGTTTTGGATCAATGTCCTCCCAATCAAAATACCATTCTTGTAAATGCCCATGTCGACCAATTTGATACGGATACAATTGGGCCAATGTGTTTTGCAATTTGAGCTTCATTTCTGGGTCAATTTTCAATACTTCTTGGGCAGCAATGAGGTCCAAAAATAATTCACGAATCATGGCTAAATCGGCTGCGCCCCCATAAATGGTTTCTCCTTTATAACCAGCAGGCGTGATGTACCTGTTTTCAGGTGAGGTAGACGGAGAAGTAATCCATTTCCCATTTTTGTCGGGAATTAACATGGCTAAACAAAATTCAGCCGCGCCTTTCATCAGAGGATAGGCTTTCTGTTTTAAAAATGATTCATCTTTCGTAAAGATGTAATGCTCCCAAAGGTGCGTAGCGGCCCAAGCGCCACCCATGTACCAATTGGCCCAACTTGGACTCCCGTTTCCGAAATCGCCCACGGGATTGGTCATGGCCCAAATATCGGAATTGTGATGAACAGTCCAACCAGGAGCATTGTAAAATGTCTTGGCCGTAATTTTACCGGTCTTTTCCAAATTTTCCAAGAAAGTCAAAAATGGCGTATGCATTTCAGACAAATTGGTATTTTCTGCTAACCAATAATTTTCTTCGGCATTGATGTTCATGGTGTAATTGGAGCTCCAAGGTGGTTGAATGTGTGGATTCCATAAACCTTGTAAATTGGCAGGTACTCCGGGAGTTCTCGAACTACTGATCAATAAATATCGTCCAAATTGAAAATATAGGGTTTCTAGGTAAGAATCAGAAGCTCCTTTGGCATATCTACGTAAGCGTTCATCAGTAGGAAGATTAGGCGTTTGGTTTCCTCCTAAGTCTAGTTTTACCCTTTGGTAATATTTTTGATAATCTTGCACATGTTTTTTGCGCAAATCGGCCAAACTCTGTTTGCTGGCATCTAACAATTGCTTTTTGGCGATCGCCACATCATTCAAGCCTTCAGAATTGGGGTTTTTGTCAAAGCCGTTGAAACTAGTAGCCAAAGAAACCAAAACGGTTGCTTCCGTTCCATTTTCTAGACTTATAGTCGAGTCGGTTTGAATAACTTTGCCATCAGTTTGTTGGATTAAGACATCTGTTGAAAATCGGGTGCCTCTATTTTCCAAGAAAATAATCGGATTACCTTTTTTCCGCACATAATTGGGTTCTGCTCTTACAGGGGCATTTCCTTGAAAATGCAAATGCTGGGCTGTGGCAATATGTTTGTATTTCAATTGTGAATCAAAGCGTACTTTAAAGCTCAAGCCACCTTTTTGATTGCTTTTTAGGTGAATCACAAACACTTTATCGGGATGCGACACAAAATATTCTTTTTGAATGAGGTTGTCTCCCTCTTGGTATTTCACAGAGGCAATGGCTTGGTCGAGGTTCAATTCTCGGTAATAATTTTTCGGATTTTTGGAAGCAAAATCAAGATATAAAGTACCTAAAGGGGCATAGGATTCAGAGAATTTTCCTTGTAATTTTTTTACAAGAGAATCTGCTAGGCGGTAATTTTCCTGATTTAAAGCCTCCCTCACTGCTGGCAAATGTTTGTATGCGTCCTTGTTCATGTAAGGATCCATGGGCTCACCAGACCACAAAGTGATATCATTCAGGAAAATTTTATCGGTGGAGGTCCCTCCAAAAACGGTGGCGCCAATTCGGCCATTTCCCAAAACCAAAGCCTCCTCAAAATAATTGGCCGGTTTATCGTACCAAAGTTTCATGGGAGCTTGTTTCTGCGCTAATGTTTGTCCCAATGCCAAAGAACAAATGAAGAGGAAAGGTAAAATGAGTTTTTTCATAAAAAAAATAACAGTTATTAGTTTTTAAAAGAAAATAAAAACGTAAAACCCTAAATTTTAACTACTACCTAATAATGCGAATTAAGGGTTGAAATAAGTATTTAAATTCCGTACTAATGGATTGAGGGATAAGCCAATCCTGAATTACAATGCAATTTATTGGCTAATTCTTTTTCTTTGGCATTTCTTTTTTTGAAAAAAAAGAAACAAAAAAACTTTTTATTTAGCTTAATCCAAGACGAATCCGCAAGCGGAGCGATTTTCACTACGCTCACGGCTATTTTCTTTGACCCTATCGCACATCCCCAATGCGCATTGTCAAAGCTCCGCCTTGCCGCTTCGTTCAAATCTTTCGTTAGGATTAAGCTTTGGCCATAAATGAAATATTTATAACAAATGATCCCAATGTTTTTTAACCCTTAATTCGCATTAATAACTAAACACTAATAACTAATAATTAATAATGCGAATTAAGGGTTGAAATAAGTATTTAAATTCCGTACTAATGGATTGAGGATTAGCCAATCCTGAATTACAATGCAATTTATTGGCTAATTCTTTTTCTTTGGCATTTCTTTTTTTGAAAAAAAAGAAACAAAAAAACTTTTTATTTAGCTTAATCCAAGACGAATCCGCAAGCGGAGCG
>JBILRJ010000306.1:0-3741 GCA_044372695.1 Spirosomataceae bacterium | reverse complement strand
GAATAAAAATCCATCTTCCATAGTAGGGTGGTCTTTTCTTTTCTTCTTTTGTAGTTGTAAGTTCAATAGATTTCCAGGTGTACATTGCCCAACCATCCATTTCTCTTGCGTTGTTCATTAAATCAACCTGTTGCTTAATTGCCGATAATCGGTTGATTCCAAATTCTCCACAAAATATTGGACGTTGTGTTGTTTCTGCTCTTTCCAAGTGTTTGGGTAATTGCTTCTCAATTTTATTCCCAAACCAACTGTAAAAATGAAATTGATAACAAGCATTAGAATCCAAAAGACTATCATATTTTGAAAGAACATCTAGTTTTGTCGCATAGCTATTCCCTTCATAAATAATCATATGATTCGGGTCGTGTTTTCTTATTGAGGTAGTTATTTTTTGATATAAATCAATTAATTCCTTTTCTCGTTTCCGAGTGATGTTTGGTTCATTGATTATATCGTACCCCAATATGATTTGTTCATCTTTGTAGTGTTGAGCTATTTCTGACCATATAGCAGCTGTCTTTAGCCTTGCTTCTTCAGAGTCCCACAAAACTGTTGCTCCTTTCGTATAGTTTGAAACCCATAAAGTATTTTGAGGTTTAACGGCATGAATCATAGAAAGTATAATGGCTACATTGTTTTCTTTAAAAGTGGGTAATAGATTATCTAAAGTAGAAAATAGCACATTCTTTATAGAGTCGTTGTCAAATGACTCCGCAGAAAAACCCACTCTTACAGAATTAAACCCCATTTTCTTCATTAGACGAATATCTTCCTCAGTTATGAAGTGCTCCATCATCTGTTTCGAAAAATTGCCGTAAGCATTCGTTCCGAGAATTTCATTCAAATTTTCCGCTGTAATTTTATGTACATTTTGTGCGCCCCCAAAAATGTAATTCTCTTGGTAAAGCCAACAACTGACATTTGTAGCTTTAATGATGAAACGATTTCCATTTGGATCTACAATATTACCCTTAATTCTGCGATAATATTTTGACTCATTCGACTGAGAAAAAGCTGAAATGGTTAAACTTAGAAAAAATGTAAGCACTATTATTTTATTCATATTCTGCTCTTTTTGTCTAAGGTTACAGCTAACGGATGAAGCTAAACGAATGCATCTGCGTTTAGCTTTTGTTAGCAACCATATTCTGTAATTAAAAAATAGCTTTGACGTAAAATCGTAACAGCTGCAAATTGTCATTCTCATCCTTTAGCAACACTCTTATCTCCTTATTCTTGAGGTCAAAAATGTAATAGTATTTGTTTCCAACATCACTTGTAACAAAGTAAGTATAGACGTCATATTCGGAATCATATTCACTGCTATTAACATAGTAAGAGGACTTCATAGTTTCGGTCGTATGTGTAAACATAGTTTCAGCTTGATTCATGACAAATATTGAAGATTCTTCATATCCTTTACAATTTTCATACTTCTGTTTATAGTCATTCCAACTGCAATATTCACGATATGTACAACTAAAAGACACTTGTGAAAATAGGTTGTTTCCTAAAATACAAAGTCCCATTACAAATAAAATTTTAAAGTGCTTTTCCATATTTTTCATTTTTATGTTTGCTAACGTTTGGCAAATAGGCGCGCGGCGATAGCTGGCGCTTATTTGCTATTATGGGTTGGTTCATTTAAATTGAATATGCCATAAAATGCATAAAAATTAAAAATTGACGTAGTTTGATTGATCTAATCAAAAAATTGAAAACAAATTTCTTTCTAAGCCACTTCTTTACCATATTTCATATTGTTATCTTCAATATATTTCAATATAAGAGAAATTTCACCTATAGCAGATTCAACCAAATCTAAATCTTGTTTGAATAGTTCCATACTTTTTTTAACAGGAATATTCATATTTAAGTCAAAAGACGTCCCGTCTAATTCAGTTTTGAGGAACAGATAAAGATTATTTTGGTCACAGAGGATATATTGAAATAAAGTTTCTGTATGTATTTTTAGTTTCTCGGGTTCAGTAAACTGTTCAATGAGGCAATTATCATAAGATACTCCAGTTTTTGTTGCTATTGATTTGAAAACGATGTCTTTATAAATTTTAATTAGAAAATTTTGTTTATGAATAGTTCTATTCTGTTTTTCTTTTCCAATAAAAACACGTTCAGTTTCAAAAACTGTTGGTTTCCAAGATTCTTTAAAAACATTTTCAACAATAATCACAATTCCATCAAATAGTTCTTTAGTATATTTCGAATCGTAACTAACTTTACCCTTATTATCAATGGATTTAATTTCACCGTCAAATTCTATTACTGCTTCAAAAAAATCTGTTTTAAAATCATTTAGTTCCCAAGACATGTGATCCGTTGCAATATTTCTAATTGAAAATCGTTTGTCCTCATTACCAGGTTTTGATTGGAAATCTTCAATCGATGACGTAACCCATTTTTTTGCTATTTCATCCTTGGCAGCAAGTTGAGTAAATAATTGTTGATTTATATTCAACTTCGCTGATTGTCCATGAAATATAACATTTTTTGCATTTAGTGAATTGGCAAGTTTAGTGAATATTGTTTTTTTGAAATAAAAACTCAATTTATTTTGGAGAATAAAATAAGGCGTCATAACAATGCAAAAAATGATTATTGAATAAATTAGCCAACTAATAATGCCAGGGTCATTTGAATGCAATCCATTAACAAATAAAACTGCTGGTTTAACAAAGGGAAGAATTGTTAGTAACACAAATGTAGTCCAGTAAACCAAGGAAAAAATAATTTCTATAACTACAAACCATGAAAAGTTAATTATAAAAAGTGGTTTTAACCAAAGTCTAAAAAACTCAATTCCAGCTGTCCCAACCTTGAAATAGGAACCTAATTTTAAAAAACAATAAGATATTAACCAATAACCAATAACCAATAAATCCAAACGTCATTATAAAAATGACCCATGAGATAACTTCTGACATAATTTTAAATTTAATTTATTTCGCCTACTCTTTATTGGATTTTCGGCATTCTCCGTTGTATTGCGGTTGAACTTACCCATAACTCGTATATACTCGAAATAACTTTTCGCAAAGCACCTCCTATTTCAGGAGATACTCGAAATAGTATTTCGTACATTAGTATTCAAATATATGTTTTTTTAGTTACAAATCGTCAAATGGACTTTTAATGTGATGAATACTTTTTGTACTCACATGAGTATAAAATTAACTTTGTTGCTGCTTCTCGGTCAGTTATTTTACGACTGGAATGGCCTAATAATTCTTGAATGTATCTCAAGTCTGTTCCGTTTTCTAAAAGACTTCAAAATGATCCATAGAATTTTTTGCAACACATTCAATAAAACAAGGATTTTCAAGAATGAAGTTCATTCGTTTATTTTTAAATTCGTTGAGAAAACTTGATGTAACAAATCAATTAAAAGCGATTAATATCCTTAATATTTCCCCGAAACCTGCAGAATTAATATATTCGTAAACTCAGAATGGAATGGAGAATATTTTCGTTTTATTCGTATTTAGAATTTGAGGGTATTGTTATAATTAGGTAATAAAACATACTAGTTCGCAGCAAAAAGGAAGGATTGTTTTGGGGTCATTAAATCTATTTCTCTGTAGAATTAATTTCAACTGTTTTTTGTCTCAAATAATTTCTTAAAATCAAGTTTTTGATAATTCAATCGGGTTGATCAAAGAAAAGTTCGATTCGTTTAAAATTTTTATCCCATTTATTGTAGAGTGGTCTGTAAAAGAAAATTTT
>JBILRJ010000305.1:0-3742 GCA_044372695.1 Spirosomataceae bacterium | reverse complement strand
AAAAGATTTCCTGAGCACCATTTTTTCATGGAAAACGACGCCAATGCAGCTGCATTAGGCGAATTTTATTTTTCACCTGAAAAAGCAATTATGCCGGAAGATTTCATCTTCATTACATTAGGTACGGGTGTAGGTGGTGCAGCGGTCATTGACCGAAAAATCTTTTTAGGTGGAGATGGCAATGCCATGGAACCCGGACACGTTCCTTCTCGCAATGAAAAAGTGTTGGAACGAAATGTAGGTAAAAAAGAATTGTTGCAATTGGCCACCACCATGCGAGCCAATTACCAAGGTCAGACTCTTTTAGCCTCTGATGGAACGATCTCCACCACTGCTTTAGTTGTGGCTGCAGAAGAAGGCGATGAGTTGGCATTAGCCATTTGGAAGGAAGTCGGAGAAATGTTGGGCGATATGCTCGTAAGCTTGATTCGTATCTTGGACATTAAAAACATCTTTATTGGAGGAGGTTTATCAGCGTCCTTCGACTTTATTTTACCCAGTTTAGAGGAAAGATTGAACTATTGGTTAACACCAGCTTACTTGGAAAAACTGAACATTAAAAAAGCATTATTAGGAAATGACGCAGGCTTATTGGGCGCTGCTTCGCTTTGTTTTTAATGCATTTGACCAAGTTTACATCCACAATTTGGAACATTTTATCCTTATTACTAAAATATTTAGTAAAAAATCATTTTAAAGTACCATTTGAATTAAAATTTGTTTGACAATCTAAGTTTTAATTTTAATCTTTGCATCGTTTTTGAACCCCAAAATATTTATAAAATGTCAGATATTGCAGAAAAAGTAAAAAGCATCATCGTTGAAAAATTAGGAGTAGAAGCATCTGAGGTTACACCGGAGGCATCTTTCACGAATGATTTAGGAGCTGATTCATTAGACACTGTTGAGTTAATCATGGAATTTGAAAAAGAATTCAATGTATCGATTCCAGATGACCAAGCTGAAAACATCCAAACCGTAGGACAAGCTATTACCTATTTGGAAGAAAACGCTAAGTAATCTAAAAACAATAGAAACAATGTCAATTGGTAAATGGTCAAACGAGAAGATTTTTTCTTCCAAATTTTTCCTTACGAATTGACATTTTTTTTTGATCAAAGCTTAACATTAAAAAATCAATAATGGAGTTAAAACGAGTTGTAGTGACAGGCCTTGGGGCCTTAACACCCATCGGAAATACAGTTAACGAATTTTGGCAAGGTTTATCTACTGGACAAAGTGGATGCGGACCTATCACCAAATTTGATGCTGAAAAATTCAGAACTCGATTTGCTTGCGAACTCAAAAATTTCAAAGTAGAAGACTTCATTGCTCCTAAAGAGGCCCGCAAAATGGATCCATTCACCCAGTATGCCGTTGTGGCGTCGGATGAAGCAATTGCTGATGCTGGTTTCGATATGGAAACAATCAATAAAAACAAAGTCGGCGTTATTTGGGGTTCAGGAATTGGAGGATTAAAAACCTTCGAAGAAGAAATGATTTATTTTGGTAAAGGAGATGGTACTCCAAAAATCAATCCTTTCTTTATTCCCAAAATGATTGCCGATTCAAGTTCCGGACAAATTTCGATTCGAAATGGGTTTCGTGGACCTAATTACGTGACCGTATCTGCATGTTCTTCAGCCAACAATGCCATCATTGATGCATTCAATTACATTCGTACAGGAAGAATCAATGTATGTGTTACCGGCGGCTCAGAGGCCCCTGTAACCATCGCATCTGTTGGTGGATTTACTGCCATGCACGCCATGTCAACAAGAAATGACGATCCAGCAACTGCTTCACGCCCATACGATGTAGATCGTGATGGTTTTGTGGTAGGAGAAGGAGCTGGCGCAATAATTTTGGAAGAATACGAACACGCCAAAGCGCGTGGTGCAAAAATCTACGCCGAATTAATTGGTGGCGGCTTTTCCTCTGACGCACACCACATTACTGCCCCTCACCCTGAGGGTTACGGCGCATTATTGTCGATGCTTGACGCATTAGAAGATGCTCAAATAAAACCAGAAGAGGTAGATTACATCAATACCCACGGAACCTCCACTCCCATTGGAGATCCTCAAGAATTAAAAGCGATTGTCGATTGTTTTGGTGACCATGCTTACCAAGTGAGCATCTCCTCTACCAAATCCATGACGGGTCACTTATTGGGTGGAGCAGGTGCCGTAGAAGCAATCGCATCCATTTTAGCGATTCAACACCAATTTGTTCCTCCTACCATCAATTGCCAAAACGTAGACCCTGTCATTGATCCTAAATTAGATTTAACTTTAAATGAAGGTAAATCTAGAAAAATCAATATCGCCCTAAGCAATGGCTTTGGATTCGGTGGTCATAATGCGACGGTCATTTTTAGAAAAATATAGTCCATGATGCATTCTCTTTTACAAGGGCTAGGCCTTGCACGTTTAGATGAAAGAGAAAAATTTCTGAAAAAATCCGTTAAACACCTCATTGGAGAAAACCCGTCCAATCTGCAGTTATACCGCTTGGCTTTTCTTCATTCATCTGCTTCCAAAGAAAGTATTGCTAAATCTTACAAGGAGTCAAATGAACGCCTTGAATTTTTAGGCGATTCGGTGTTGGGAATGATTACTGCTACATATTTGTTCAAAAAATTTCCTTTCAAAGACGAAGGATTTTTGACCGAAATAAGATCTAGAATGGTCTCGCGTGAATCATTGAATGTCTTAGGTAGAAAAATTGGTTTAGACACCATCATTGAACACGAAAATCAACGTAAAACATCCCTCTCTCGCACCAGCATGTATGGAGACGCCCTTGAAGCATTTGTTGGAGCAGTATACCTAGACAAAGGATATATTTTTACGCAAAGATTTATCGTCAAGAAAATATTAACTCAATATTTTGACTTGGACACAGTTGTTCAAAACAATCCCAATTTCAAATCCATTTTGATAGAATGGGGTCAAAAGGAAGGTAAAAAAGTGCAGTTTTCTTTGGAAGAAGAAGGTGTACACCACAACAAAGAATTTACTGCAATGGTCAGCTTAAATGACGAAAAAATTGCAGAAGGTAAAGGTTATTCCAAAAAGAAAGCTGAGCAAACCGCTGCCATGAAGGCCTGTGAAGTGCTAAATCTCAAATAATTGTCCCATGAAATCTCCGAATATTTTTCTTCATTATTGCTCAGAATTAGATGCAATAATGACCTTCCAAGATATTTTAAGCCTTGATGTAAGGCCCGAAATTTTAGATTTCATTCAGATCCAAATTCAACAACAATTAAATTCTGAAAAGTTACCTGAAATCTTCCCTTGCTTCAATTGGGAAAATGAACGATTCGTTGAAAAATGGGAAGCCATCTCAAAAACCTTGATCCTGCAAGTGCAATTGCCCATATACCTTTGGGAAAATTGGATCAAAGCCTTGGAAAATGAAATAAGACCAGAAGAAATACTAGCCACTGAAATGCTGGAATTCAATCCATTTGATGATCCCGTTTTTGGCTCTTTCGAATTGAACAACGATGTAAATCCATTGCTTTCAGCGGAAGTCTACTTCCAAAAAAGAGCAGATTTGGATGAAATGGATGAGGAAAGTGAAGAGAGAAGAGAGAAGATAGAAAACGGGAAGATAGAAGAGAGAAGAGAGGAAAGTGAAGATAGAAGAGAGAAGAGAGAAGAGAGAAGAGAGGAGATAGAAAACGGGAAGATAGAAGAGAGAAGAGAGGAGATAGAAAACGGGAAGATAGAAG
>JBILRJ010000304.1:0-3753 GCA_044372695.1 Spirosomataceae bacterium | reverse complement strand
CCTCGACTTAAAATAAAGGTTTTACGTTTCACAGAATCATCCTTCATCACCATCACATCCACCGCGGAAGTATCTTTTTTATTGATGAACTTCAAGATACTTTTTACATCCATGCTACTAATGTGCATGTTTGGAGGATCAGCAAAAGAGGCATCAATGGTTCCATAAAGTCCTTTTTCAGGAACCTGATTAAAAAAGGCATAAGTGCTGTAATAATCCTTTTGAGAAATGGGATCATATTTATGATCATGACATTTGGAGCATTCAAATGTTAAGGCCAAAAATGATTTACCAAATGTACTTGTTCGGTCATTGACGTACTCGACACGATATTCCTCATCGATCACACCACCCTCTTGAGTAATCTTATGATTTCGATTAAAACCTGTAGCAAGAATCATTTCCTTAGTGGCTTTGGGAATAAGGTCTCCTGCCAATTGCCATTTCAAAAATTTGGCGTAGGAATAATTCGAATTAAAGGCGTGAATGACCCAATCTCTCCAAGGCCACATCGTCCTTAAACCATCATCCTGATAACCATGTGAATCGGCATAACGTGCTACATCTAACCAATTGGTGGCCATTTTTTCCCCATAATGCTTGTTGGCTAGAAGCTGATCAACCACTTTTTCGTAGGCATTTTCGCTTTTGTCGGCTAAGAATTTTTCTTGCTCTTCGATGCTCGGTGGTAAACCGATGAGATCCAAATAAACTCTTTTCAATAATTGTTCCTTTTCGGCCTCTTTGCTAGGCTGAAGGCCCTTTTCTTTCATCATCGAATGCACGAAAAAATCAATTTCATTTCGGGTCCATGATTCGTCAGCTTTGGGAAGTGGGGATTTCACAGCTGGCATAAAAGACCAATGGGGTTTGTACTTAGCCCCTTGCTCAATCCATTTTTCAATTAGGTTAATTTCATGCTGAGTCAAAGTCAAATTTGAATTAGCAGGCGGCATCCTTAACGCAGTATCTTTGGTAATTAAACGAGTAAAAGCGTCTGAAGCTTCGGGATTACCCGGCACGATGGCATGTGCTTTTAAATTATCTTTGAATGCCGCATAAGCTCCTTCTGGAGTATCTAATCTTAGATTAGCTTCTCTTTTTTTGGCATCTGGACCGTGACATTTAAAACAACGATCAGATAAAATAGGTCGAATGTGAAAATTGTAATCTACCTCATCTGGCATGGTATCATTGGAGGCATTTACCGTACTGCAACTGTAGAAAGCGTAGGAAAAAATGCCTACCAAAGCTACAGTAAATAAAGTATAAACGTATTTCATAAATAGGTGATAAATCTTTTCGGATTCAAAGATTAAATATAATTATTTATTTAGGCTAATCAAGGTTTAAGGCTAAAAAAATTAAGTTTGATCAAAAAAATGAAACAAAAAAAAGCCCTAGCTTACGCTAAGGCTTTTTGGGTGGAAGATGGGGCTCGAACCCACGACCCTCGGAACCACAAACCGATGCTCTAACCGACTGAGCTACAACCACCATTTAGGATTGCAAAATTACACAAAAGGTGTTAGTAAGCAAACCCAATCAAGGAAAAAAGTAAAATATCTTGTTGATTTCTTTATGCTTGGGCGTCCAAATAACGCTTTTCCGCTGCATTCCAATCAATTACATTCCAAAATGAATCGATATAGTCTGGGCGTTTATTTTGAAATTTCAAATAATAAGCATGTTCCCAAACATCTAATCCAATCACAGGATAACCTTTTACCTCCGCAACATCCATCAAAGGATTGTCTTGATTTGGTGTAGAAGATACCGCAATCGAACCATCTTTCTGAGCGACAATCCACGCCCAACCTGAACCGAATCTGGTAAGAGCAGCTTTCTTGAATTCTTCTTTCAAAGCATCAAAACTACCAAATTTGGCATCAATCGCTTTGGCTAAAGTTCCAACAGGTTGTCCGCCACCGTTTGAAGATAAAATGTTCCAAAACAAATCGTGGTTGTAATGACCACCCCCATTGTTGCGAACTGCTGGAGAAAGTGTAGAAATATTGGCCAATAAATCGGTCAATGATTTTCCTTCTAATGCCGTGCCATTCACAGCAGCATTCAAGTTGGTTACATAAGCATTGTGATGACGGTCATGATGGATTTCCATCGTCAATGCGTCAAAATGAGGCTCTAATGCATCATTTGCATAGGGTAAGGGTGCTAATTCAAAAGCCATAAGTGTAAATTTTAAATGTATGTGCTAAAAAAACTCCTATCAAGAACATTTTGTTCCTAAATTATCTTCTCATTGAGAAAAATTCTTTCAATAAACTCTCCGACTCAGCTGCCAAAACTCCTCCAATAATTTCGGTCTTAGGGTGTAAAATACCTGAACCTAATTGCTGAAATCCTCTTTTCTCCTCGCTTGCTCCAAATACCAATCTTCCCAATTGCGACCAATATATCGCACCGGCACACATTAAACAGGGTTCTAGCGTCACGTACAAGGTGCAATCTTTCAAGTACTTAGCCCCAATGGTTTGTGCTGCAGAGGTAATCGCAATCATTTCTGCGTGAGCAGTTACATCGGTCAATATTTCGGTTTGATTGTACGCTTTTGCAATGATTTTGCCTTGACAAACCACTACCGCACCCACCGGAATTTCCTCTTCCTCCAATGCGCGTTCGGCTTGTTTGATGGCTAAACCCATGAAATAAGCGTGCTCATCAAAAATCATAAAGCAGTAATTTGAACCAATTTATTTCTTAAATAAAAATCCAAAATAACCAGCGCGGCCATTGCCTCGACAATCGGTACAGCCCTAGGAACAACGCAAGGGTCATGCCGCCCTTTTCCAGACACCGTTATTTTATCTCCCTTTTCATTCAAACTATCCTGATCCTGCATGATGGTAGCCACTGGCTTAAAACCTACTCGGAAATAGATTGGTTCACCATTGGAAATTCCCCCTTGGATACCTCCAGAATGGTTGGTCAAGGTTTTTATTTTTCCTGTTTCTCCGTCTTTGACAATGATGTCATTGTGTTCTGAACCTCTCAATTCTACTCCATCAAAGCCACTTCCATATTCAAAACCCTTCACTGCATTAATACTCAGCATGGCTTTTCCCAATTCAGCATGCAATTTATCAAAAACTGGCTCACCCAAACCAACTGGACAACCTTGAATATAAGCAGATATAACACCCCCCACAGAATCCCCTTGTTTTCTGATTTCATCAATGTAGCTAAACATTTCAGCCGCCAATTTTGTATCAGGGCAACGCACAGCATTGCTTTCTGTTAAAGATAAATCCAATTGCTCCACAGGAGTTTGCAATTTCAATTTTCCCACCTGAGAAACATACGCTGAAATTTTAACACCTAATTTATTTAGCACCAATTTAGCCAAAGCCCCTGCAGCCACGCGGGCAACGGTCTCTCTGGCTGAACTTCGTCCGCCACCACGGTAATCCCTTAAACCGTATTTGGCAAAATAAGTGAAATCGGCATGCGAAGGTCTGAACTGATCTGAAATATGTGAATAATCTTTGGAACGTTGGTCTCCATTCCAAACCAACATCGCAATGGGTGTTCCTGTCGTTTTCCCTTCAAAAACACCTGATAAAACTTCTATGGTATCGGCTTCTTTTCGTTGGGTAGTAATTCTGGATTGTCCAGGTTTTCTGCGATCCAATTCTGATTGAATAAAATTCAAATCGAAATCGATACCAGACGGGCAACCTTGAACCACCACACCCACAGCAGCACCGTGCGATTCACCAAAGGTGCTAATTT
>JBILRJ010000303.1:0-3776 GCA_044372695.1 Spirosomataceae bacterium | reverse complement strand
CTTTTGATTGGCGCAATCCACAAAATACAAATTTGTGGCAGGGAGTGAGTGGGGTAAATAACCCATGCCCAATTGGGTATCGATTACCTTCTGAAACTGAACTAAATAATGAACGTTTAAGTTGGGGTTCTAATAATTCTTTGGGTGCAATAAATTCAACTCTAAAACTAACTTTATCAGGATATCGAGACTTAATCACCGGTTCAATCAATAATGTTTCAGCACATGGCACATATTGGAGCAGTTCATTAGGCACTGATTTCACAAAGAATCTATATATACTTTCAAACAATTCATATATTGACAATAACGGGCGAGCTCTTGGGTATTCTGTCCGATGCATTAAAGAAACAGTTGGTTCCATCGGCGCGTTAAATTGTGGAAGTACAACCATAATAGGAAATCTTATTTCAGGAGCGGCAGCAAGTGGCGTAAGTTCAACTGTTCCATATACAGGGGGAAATGGAGGTTTTTATGCAGCACAAAGCGTTACTTCAACGGGTGTAACAGGTTTAACAGCCGCTGTCTCGCAAGGTTTATTTGCATCAGGTACTGGTAATTTGGTTTACACAATATCAGGAACGCCAAGTGCAAGTGGTACTGCAAGCTTTGTATTGAATATTGGAGGTCAAACGTGTAACTTAAACATCACTGTTTACGGTGTTCAGCCCGCTTACCCAACTGGATCCGTTTTTTGCGCTTCTGGTCCAACCATTGTAAATGATGTCACCAACCCAACAACTGGTAAAACCTGGATGGATAGAAATCTAGGTGCTTCTCAAGTGGCTTCAAGTTCAACAGATGCAGCTGCATATGGTGATTTATACCAATGGGGAAGAAGAAGCGATGGGCATCAGTGCCGGAATTCAGCGACGACAACTACATTAAGCAGCACTGACCAACCAGCACATGGGAATTTTATTTTGGTCTCAGGTTCAATACCCGGAGATTGGCGGAATCCGCAAAACAACAATTTATGGCAAGGAATAAGTGGTGTTAACAATCCATGTCCAAGTGGATATAGGATTCCAACTGAAATTGAAATGAATAATGAACGATTATCCTGGGTTAGCAATAATGGGCCAGGTGCATTTAGCTCTCCTCTAAAATGGAACTTAGCTGGTTACAGGATGAAAAATAATGGTACTCTATCCAGCACGGCAGTTGTGGGTAGCTATTGGACATCTACCTCAACTGGAACTAACTCATACGGAATAAGCTTTCTGAATAATGACGGCTATTTAAATGGAGCTGAAAGATCTTACGGATTATCAATTCGATGTATTAAAGAAACCATTGGTTCTGTTGGCACACTCAATTGCGGTAGCGCCACTGTAAATGGAAATCTCATTTCTGGTGCTTCAGCAAATGGCGTAAGTGCAAGCGTTCCATACACAGGTGGAAATGGTGGTTTTTATGTAGCACAAAGCGTTACTTCAACAGGGGTAACAGGACTAACAGCCGCTATCTCACAAGGTTTATTTGCATCAGGTACTAGTAATTTGGTTTATACAATATCAGGAACGCCAAGTGCAAGTGGTACAGCTAGCTTTGTGTTAAATATTGGAGGTCAAACGTGTAACTTAAACATCACTGTCAACAGTGTTCAGCCCGCTTACCCAACTGGATCCGTTTTTTGCGCTTCTGGTCCAACCTTAGTAAACGATGTTACCAACCCAACAACAGGAAAAACTTGGATGGATCGAAATCTTGGGGCCAGCCAAATTGCAACCTCGTTGACAGATCAAAATGCCTATGGAGATTTATATCAATGGGGAAGGAGAAGTGACGGACATCAATGTAGGAATTCAGGAACAACTAATACTTTGAGTAGCACAAATACACCTATACATGGAAATTTTATTATTTCTCCTAATTCCCCTATCGATTGGCGAAATCCACAAAATACAAATCTTTGGCAAGGAGTAAATGGGGTTAATAATCCGTGTCCAAGTGGATATAGGGTTCCATCTCAAATGGAAATGTATAATGAACAAATAAGTTGGCCTAGTAATGATGGAACAGGGGCATTCTCTTCTGTCTTAATGTGGACTCTTGCTGGATCTAGAATTGGTCCGAGTGCAGTTTTTATAGAAGTTAATACTGATGGATATTACTGGAACTCAAATACTTTAGGCCTACAATCTTCGGTTTTACGTATTCAAAATAATTCAGAAATTTACTTCGATAATAGAGCAGATGCCTTGTCAATCCGCTGCATTAAAGAAACAGTTGGTTCCATCGGCGCATTAAATTGCGGTAGTGCAACAATTACTGGAAATCTCATCTCAGGTTCAGCAGCAAGTGGAGTAAGCGCAAGCATTCCATACACAGGGGGAAATGGTGGTTTTTATGCAGCACAAAGTGTTTCTTCAACAGGCGTTACAGGTTTAACTGCAAGTATTTCTCAAGGATTATTTGCAAGTAGTGCAGGAAGTTTGGTTTATACCATTTCAGGAACGCCGAGTGCAAGTGGCACAGCTACTTTTGTGCTGAATATTGGTGGACAAACTTGTACTTTAAATATTACTGTTTATGGAGTTCAGCCCGCTTACCCAACTGGATCCGTTTTTTGCGCCTCTGGCACAACCATTGTTAACGATGTCACCAACCCAACTACTGGCAAAACTTGGATGGATAGAAATCTTGGCGCCTCACAGGTAGCAACAAGTTCAACGGATGCAGCTGCTTATGGCGATTTATACCAATGGGGAAGGAGAAGTGATGGGCATCAATGCCGGAATTCAGCGACAACAACTACATTAAGCAGTTCCGACCAACCAGTGCATGGGAATTTTATTTTAGCACCAAATTCTCCATATGATTGGAGAATTCCAGAAAACAATAACTTATGGCAAGGGGTAAATGGGGTGAATAATCCTTGTCCGACAGGCTACAGACTGCCTACATCAAGTGAATGGACTCAAGAGATTTCAACATGGAGTAGTGCTAATTCAAATGGAGCTATTTTAGGGATTTTAAAGTTACCAAGAGTAGGCTACAGAAAAGGTTTAGATGGAGTAATCACATCATTAAGTAGTGATTTCTATTGGACTAGCACTGTAACAAATCGTATTGTAGCCATTGGTGGAACATCCGCTGTGGTATGGAGTTGGGGTCTTATGAGATCTGACGGCGCTGCTGTTCGATGTATTAAGAATTAATTAGTGAAATTTATTTTTGTATCCTTATTTATTAATATTATTTCTCAAGGTTTTACCAAATCCCTCAATGGCACTATCCCATTCTTATCCAGGCAATGTGTAAAACAATGATTCTGTTTGAGATTGAATCATAGAACTTGGATAGCAATAACCTATAGGACAAAGGTCATTTGAGGATCTAGGTCTGTAAATTGTAGATTCCCTAATATCTAAATTTATACAAAATCATGAGTGCTCTTTGAACGAAAAGAAAATTTACAATCAATTTTTTTATTTGATAATTCACGAGAAACATGTGAACTAATTCATTTTGATAAACCTTCTCCTTTTCAACGTATTCAGACTATTTAAGTGACTCATTTATTTACATTTTTCAAAAATAAATCTATCTTTGTTGTAATTATTTTAATAAAAAAATGATGAAAAACATTATTCTTGCATGTATTATTTTATTGTTGCCAATATTTGCTCAAACCCAAACTATTCCCCCACCCTATATCAATTATCAAACAGTGCTTTATGACATTACTGATCCAGATCCTAATGCATTTTTAGAAAACACAAACATACCTACCTATGTCAATATTCAAGACGAGTTGGGTAACCTACTAT
>JBILRJ010000302.1:0-3813 GCA_044372695.1 Spirosomataceae bacterium | reverse complement strand
TGTTGTGGTTAATGAAGAAGAGGATGCCTCGCATTGAGGCTATGTTTACGCGTCCGCACGAGTTGCAAGAGGCTTGTTTTTTTCACCTCTTGGCGGAGGCCAAAAATACAGAATGGGGAAAATTACACGGATATGGTTTCATAAAAACGTATCAACAGTTTAAAAATTCGGTTCCCATTTCTACGTATGAGGAAATATTTCCATTTATCGACCGAATGATGAAGGGGGAACAACAAGTTCTGTGGCCAAGCCCGGTTACTTGGTTTTCTAAGTCATCCGGAACCACAAATGCCCGCAGTAAATTCATTCCTGTTTCAAGGGAATCTTTGGCCGATTGCCATTTAATGGGAGGAAAAGACATGATTACCTTGTTGGTTAACAGCAAACCAGAAACCAAAGTTTTTGAAGGGAAAGGCTTGTCGATTGGAGGAAGTTTGAGCAGTGACCCGATGAATCCTAGCATGCTGATGGGAGACGTTTCCGCCGTGGTGATGAAGAATTTGCCCATTTGGGCACAACTGATTCGGACTCCGTCTTTGGACGTGGCATTGATGGACGATTGGGATCAAAAAATTGAAAAAATGGCTTTGGTGACTTCCCAAGAGAATGTCACCAGTATTTTAGGGGTTCCTACTTGGACTTTGGTATTGATTGAAAAAATCTTAGAAATTACGGGGAAGAAATCCATTTTGGAAGTTTGGGAAAACTTTGAATTCATGATTCATGGCGCGGTGGCTTTTGGGCCTTACCGGGAAATGTTCAAAAAGGAAGTTTTTCAAGGTTTGGATGTTGGTTTTTTGGAAATATACAATGCTTCTGAGGGCTTTTTTGGTATACAAGATGATTTAAGTTTGCCAGATGAATTGTTATTGATGCTGGATTATGGCATTTTTTACGAATTTATTCCTTTGAATGAAGAAGGAGAGGAGGCCAATACCATTGTTCCACTTTGGGAGGTTGAATTGGGTGTAAATTATGCCTTGGTCATCAGTACCAATGCGGGTTTATGGCGGTATAAAATTGGAGATACGGTGAAATTCACCTCTAAATACCCTTATCGAATCAAGATTACGGGAAGGACCAAGCATTTTATTAATGCTTTTGGGGAGGAATTAATCATTGAAAATGCGGAACAAGCGATTGCCAAAGCATGTTATGCAACTTCCGCGGTGTTAAAAGAATATACTGCAGCACCTTCATTTATGGAAGGTGGAAAAAGTGGAAATCACGAATGGGTGATTGAATTTTCAAAAGCTCCCGAAGATTTCCGTACCTTTGCAGAGATTTTGGATCAAACCTTGAAAGAACTTAATTCAGATTATGACGCTAAGCGTTCTTATAATTTAGTGTTAGGTCCGCCGATTCTTCATCAAGCACCTTCTGGGACTTTTTATGCTTGGATGAAAGAAAGGGGAAAATTGGGCGGACAGCATAAAGTTCCTCGTTTGAGCAATCATCGCGAATTTATAGAGGGAGTCAAATCCCATTTTAAACCATAAAAATATGTCATTAAAATTAACAATTGAAAATGGTATCAAAGATGCCATGCGTGCGAAAGATGCCAATCGTTTAAGAGCTTTGAGAGCGATTAAATCCTTGATTTTATTGGAAGAGACTTCCGGTTTACATGCAGGTGAATTGTCGGCTGATGCTGAAATGAAAATTTTGATGAAAGCTGCGAAACAACGCAAGGATTCATTGGAGGTGTATGTAGCTCAAAATCGTACTGATTTAGCGGAAATAGAGCAGGCCGAGTTAACCATTATTGAGGAATTTTTGCCAAAGCAATTATCGGACGAGGAGTTAACGGCTAAATTACAAGAAATTATTGCTTCGGTAGGAGCGACGAGTCCTGCTGATATGGGTAAAGTGATGGGAGCGGCAAGCAAGCAATTAGCAGGTTTGGCAGATGGAAAAGCTATTTCAGCCAAAGTAGGAGAATTACTAAAGAAATAATCGTGCCAGAATTAGTAGAAAAACGTGTTGTAAAATCCATTCGTAAATTAGGTTTGGAAGAAATAAAGCAGGCCATGTTGGAACAAGGTCAGCCAGCTTTTCGTGCCAAGCAAATCTATGAATGGATTTGGAAAAAATCGGCACGTTCTTTCGATGAAATGTTGAATCTTCCGAAGGATACGCGCGCTTGGTTGAATGAAAATTACGCCCTTCAATGTGTGGAAACCTCGGAAGCGCAAGTCAGCAAAGACCGAACGGTTAAATCCAGTTTTGCTCTGCACGATGCGCATTTGGTGGAAGGAGTTTTGATTCCCACAGAAGATCGCGTTACGGCTTGTGTTTCTTCCCAAGTGGGTTGTTCCTTGACCTGTAGTTTTTGTGCCACGGGTTACATGGATCGAAAGCGTAATTTAGAGGCTTTTGAGATTTATGACCAAGTGGTTTTGATTCGTGATCAGGCGGAAAAGATGTACCAACAACCTTTGACAAATATTGTCTACATGGGTATGGGAGAGCCGCTGTTGAACTATGCCAATGTATTGGAATCGATTGAAAAAATAACTTCTCCGGAAGGTTTAGGGATGTCGCCCAAGCGCATAACAGTATCAACGGCCGGAATTGCTAAAATGATTAAAAAATTGGCGGATGATCAAGTGAAGTTCAATTTAGCCTTGTCCTTGCATGCGGCAAACGATGAAAAGAGAAATCGGATCATGCCAATCAATGAAAGTAACACTTTAGCTGCCTTGAAGGAAGCTTTGTTGTATTTTTATGAAAAAACCGAGAATAAAATCACCTTGGAATACATTGTTTTTAATAAGTTCAATGATACCATTGATGACGCAAGGGAGTTGTGGCAATTTGCCAAGCAAATTCCTTGTAAGATTAATATCATTGAATACAATCCGATCAAAGAGGCGAATTTTGTGAATGCGGAGGCTGATGCGATTGAGCAATTTTCGGCGTTTTTAGAAAGTAAACGAATGATTGTCAATGTTCGTCGTTCCAGAGGAAAAGACATTGATGCCGCTTGTGGACAATTAGCAGGCAAAAAATAATTTCAAAGATGGAATCTACCAACACCCTATTTCCTATTTTCTTAAAATTGGATCAGCTAAATACCTTGGTAGTTGGTGGAGGCAACGTGGCATTGGAGAAGGTTTCGGCTTTGTTAAGAAATTCGCCGCAGGCCAATATTACCATGGTGGCGCCCTTTTTCAGGGAGGAAACCTTGGACTATCTGAAAGATTTCCCCAAGGTTATTATTCATCAAAGAGGATTTTTGGAGGAGGATTTAGTGGGATTGGATTTGGTCATTTGTGCGACAGATAATTTTCCTTTGCATCAAAATATCAAAGCATTAGCTACGAAACAACATTTATTGTGCAATGTGGCTGACACACCCGCCTTGTGCGATTTTTATTTGGGTTCCATTGTCCAAAAAGGCGACTTGAAAATTGCCATTTCTACCAATGGAAAATCTCCTACGCTAGCAAAGCGCATTCGTGCGTTTTTAGAGGATGTCATCCCCGCCGACATACAAACAAGCCTTGAGCAATTAGAGTCGCTTAGAAAGCAATTAAAAGGCGATTTTCAAGAGAAAATTAAGCAGCTGAATGAGATTACGAAAAATGTGGTGAGGTAGGCAATAGGTAATAATGCGAATTAAGGGTTAAAAACATTGGGATCATTCGTTACAAAAATTTATTTATGGCCAACGCTTAATCCTAACGAAAGATTTGAACGAAGCGGTAGGCGGAGCTTTGACAATGCGCATGGGATATGTGCGTCAGGGTCAAAGAAAATAGCCGATAGCGAAGTGAAAATCGTTCCGCTTGCGGATTCGTCTTGGATTAA
>JBILRJ010000301.1:0-3834 GCA_044372695.1 Spirosomataceae bacterium | reverse complement strand
GCATTTTTTAGAATTTCAACATTGCGATTTTCGCAAAATACCAAAGGAATAACCAACCAATAGTTTTCCGTACCCACTTGACCGTCTTCTCGGTGGTATCCATTAAAAGTACGACCTTTGAATTTATCCACATTGGGCGCTGTCCAAGAGAAATCCTTCAATTTACCTTGAAAATCCTGAGAGGCATGATGTAAATTAAAAGTGTGCACCAATCCCCCTTTGGGAATATCTTGTGATGCATGACCCACCAAAACACCGTACATGATGGCATTTTGGCCTTTTTTGATCTCATGTGTGGTGAATTTGTGCTTTGCTTGGATGTCATCCTGCAAAACAATTTCATCGCCTTCATGCGATATGATTGTTCCTTTTTTTAAATCTTGCAAAGCGACCAATAGATTGTCACCTGGATTAATTTGTAAATACGTTAACTTCATTTTTTTGATGATAGGCTGAAAATTTGTTCTGTTAATACCCATTTTACTCCTTGGGGAGCATTAGGTAGGTTTTTTTGGTATTTTGACATGAGTGATTCCCAATTCTGCACTTCCAGATTATTTTGGTCGATTTGGTTTTTGTTCTCGAAACTAAAGTGATCCAATGCAAGAATCTCCATCACAAGTCGGTCGTGATAACGAAATAAATTCATTTCTACGATTCCAGCTTCCAAAATACTTTTTGTAATTGCTTCTGGAATTTGTTTGTGATGTTCCTCATACGATTCAATTAATTCAGGATCATCTTTTAAATCCAACAGTAAAATGTATTTTTTCATCGAGATTTTTGTTGAATTTGAAAACCTGTGAAGGCATAATAAACAATGAAAACAAAGCAAAATAAAGGAATACAAAGGGCTACCGAAGTTCCTATTTTAAATAAAAATGCGGTAATTGGAGGGACGATAGCACCACCAACAATGGACATGATGATCAATGACGAAGCTAATTTAGAACCTTCTCCGAGATCTTTACAGGCCAAAGCAAAAATGGTGGGAAACATGATGGATTGGAAAAAATACACCATCATTAAAGCAAAAATGGCCCAAATTCCTCCACCTAAAATAGCAATTACCATGGATAGCACAGCTCCAATGGAATAAATCCCCAAAACTTTGTTTGATGCATATTTTCCCATAAAATAAGTGCCAACAAAACGACCAACCATGAACAATAAAAAGGCAAAAGAAGCATGAAAGCTAGCTATTTGTGTTGCACTCATCGATTCTGTTACTTGGTAAATTTCATTCACAATCCATAAATTGGAATTTTTGGCTAAATCTAATTTGATGTCGACAAAATTGCCCCAAATGGATACTTGTGCACCAACGTTTAAAAATTGTGCAATAATTCCCAGAATCAAATGTTTGTTTTTCAATATTTTCCCGATGCTTATATCCTCCTTGTTGATTTCTTTGACATCTTCAGAGGTACTTACTTCAGGCATCTTAGTGAAAAAGAATAAAATAGCAATGAAAAATACAATGGCCCCAATGATCAAATAAGGCGATTGTACAGAGTTTGCATGACTCACTCGGATGGCTTCTGCTTCTGCCAAAGGCATTTTGTTGAGTATCTCTTTGGTATATTCTTTTTCAGAAAAAATGAAAAATCCACCAATAACAGGTCCCAATATGGTACTTAATCCATTAAATGATTGGGCTAAATTTAGTCTAAAATCACCTTTTTTGGGATCTCCTAAAACCGTTACATATAAGTTGGCAGCAGTTTCAAGAAAGGCGATGCCGCTGGCAATCATAAAAAGAGCAAAAAGAAAAAAGGAATATTCTCGCACCGAGGCAGCTGGATAAAAAAGGAAGGCTCCAAGTGCATATAAAAGCAAACCTAAAAGGATACCGCTCTTGTAACCGTATTTTTTCATAACAAAACCTGCTGGCAATGCCATGACAAAATAACCCATGTAAAATGCAGTTTCAACAATGTTGGCTTGCCACCTTTGTAAATCCAAGGCTACTTGAAATTGTTTCACCAATGTGCCGTTTAGGCTATTGGCGAGTCCCCAAAGAAAAAACAAGCTTGTAACTAGAATAAAAGGAATAAGGTAATTATTGTTTTTGCTTGATTTTAATGATTGTTTGTTTTCTTCTGTATTAAAGTATGCCATAGGTTTCGGTTTGTTTTATAAAGTAAATTGTGTTTAGAATTTACCTTATTTTTATTAATTTTAAAATTAACCATATTTTTGATAAAAATTATCCATGAAAAAAAATCTTTTCTTACTTCTTTTATTATTTCCTAATCTACTCATATCTCAAATTAAAAGTCCAGAGGTTTTTCTGGGTTATCCAATCGGCACACAATTTACTTACCATCACAAGATCGTGGAATATGCCAAGCATTTGGCAAATTCAAAACCTGAAAGAGTTAGCTGGGTAAGTTATGGCCAAACCAATGAGGGTCGAGAACTTGGGCAACTAATCATTACCAATCAAAACAACATCAATCGCTTACAGGCAATTCGTCAAAAACATCAGGATGTTCTGCAAGGAAAAATCATTGATCGAATTTCCTTGGATGAATTACCTCTAATTATTAATTTATCTTTCAATGTGCATGGTAATGAAGCTTCGGGTAGTGAGGCGTCTTTGTCATTTTTATATGATTTAGTAACAAACGATTCCTTGTTCAAAACAAAAACCTCCTTCGTTATATTAGTGGACCCCTGCATTAATCCAGATGGAAGAGAGGCTTATGTGACTCAATTTAAGCGAAGAAACTATTTTGCTAGCGGAAATGAAGATCCATTTGATCAAGAACATTTTGAGGGAAATGTGTCAGGACGATACAACCATTATTCATTTGATTTGAATCGAGACTGGATTTGGCAAACACAAGTAGAAACCAAGCAAAGAATGGAGTTTTTTCAGTCTTGGTTACCGATGGTGCATGCTGATTTTCATGAACAAAGTTACCAGCATTCTTATTACTTCCCTCCTGCTGCTAAACCCTATTTAAATTTCATTTCAAATTCAACTAAAGACTTGCAAGAGAGCATTGGAGTTTCTTTTGCTCGTTTATTTGATTCCAATAATTGGAATTATTTTACCAGAGAAATCTATGATTTATATTATCCAGGCTATGGAGATACTTATCCAATTTTGAATGGCGCTTTGGCCATGACGCTTGAGCAAGGTGGAATTAGGGGCGGATTAAAAGCAGAGAAATCAAATGGTGACACAATTACTTTGGTAGAGCGAGTTAAACACCACAGCGCATTGGCAAGTAATCTCGTTCAATGGGCTATTTTGAACCAGTTAAAGGTCAAAGAATCTTTTTATTCCAATCAGGAAAATTTCAGAAAAAGTCCAGCAAATCAATTTAAAAGCTATGTCATTCCAAATAATCAAATCGAAAAATCATTGCCTTTGATCAAGTTATTGCAGAAAAACCGAATTGAAATTGGAAGTGTTGGAAAGGATTTAATAATCAAAAGTGCCTATTCATACAAAAATGAAAAAGCTGAGACGATTAAAATTTCAGCAAAAGATCTAGTTATTTCTTCTTTTCAAAGTGCATCTCCACTTGTTAAAATATTGTTAGATCCAGTGATTGAATTAGAAGATTCTCTCACCTATGACATAACCGCATGGAATTTGTTCAATTTGCATCAAATCAATGCTTATGGGATACAAGAAAAATTGTCCCCCATCGATACCTTTAATCAAGAAGATGTTTCTAGCGCATTTAGCTCATCTGCTGTGGCCTATTCCTTGAAGCCCAATCAGCAGCCAAACCAAGTTGAATTTTTGGAAAAGGTAATCAAAGCAGGTTTTAAAGTAGTTTTCAATGATGCTGACCTAATCATCAATTCGAAGGT
>JBILRJ010000300.1:0-3835 GCA_044372695.1 Spirosomataceae bacterium | reverse complement strand
GGAATGATTTCCATCACTAATTCCCTCTACCAATTAGCGCTGGATCTTGGAATCACTTTTCATTTTAATACGGCCATAGAACGAATTCTAGTACATGAAAAAACAGCGGTAGGACTTTTGACTTCAAATGGGCCATTCCATTTTGATTCCATCGCCAGTAATTCAGACATCAGACCGAGTTATTTGGAACTTCTTCCTGATATCCCAGCACCAGAAAAACTGTTGAATCAAGAAAAATCCAGTTCGGGAATCATATTTTATTGGGGAATGAATAAAACTTTTGACGAATTGGGAGTACACAACATCTTTTTTTCGGATGATTATCGCTCTGAATTTGCCTCCATATTCAATGAAAAAGGATTATTTGAGGACCCAACCATTTATTTACACATCTCCAGCAAAATGGAACAGAAGGACGCTCCACCCAATTCTGAAAATTGGTTTGTATTGATCAACACTCCATCAAATGAAGGTCAAGACTGGGAATCACTTGTGAAATTGACAAAAGAACGAGTTTTGGATAAAATTTCTCGCATTCTAGGCTATTCCATTCGGGAAAATTTAATTTCTGAAGATTCTCTAGATCCCGTTAAAATTGAACATCGAACCTCCTCCTCAGGCGGAGCCTTGTATGGCAATGCATCTAATAATCAATTTGCTGCCTTCTTACGTCATCCCAATTACCGATCCGAAATCAAAAATTTATATTGGGTCGGAGGATCCGTGCACCCTGGGGGTGGAATACCGCTTTGTTTATCCTCCGCTAAAATTGCTGCTAATTTGTATGAAAAAAATGCTTATTTTCGCAAAAAATAAAGAAAAACCATGATTCAACGTCCACAATCAATTTTTTTACTCATCGTTATTATTGCTGAAACAATCGTTTGCACAGGTTTACCTATCTGGGCTAAAACGGGGTTGGCAGGACAACATGTAGAACTTTTCCTTAGCCAATGGACACAAAGTTTAAATGGTAAGGCGGTATTAAGCCATGCTAATTACGGTCTTTTGATTGTTGTATTGGCTTCGGCTTTGTTAAGTATCGGAATTTTGCTTTCGTTTAAAAATCGAATTCGTCAAATGACTTTAGGCTTAATCAATTCCATGTTAATCGCTGTTGCGATGGGATATATTTTTTACATCATTTTTAATGAGACCATTCCTTTGTTTGAACCAACTAGCAATGGTCAGTATGAGATTGGATTCTATGCTTTGGTAGGAGCTTTGCTAGCCAACATGATTGCGAATCGCCTCATTCGAAAAGATGAAATGCTGGTTCAATCTTCCAATAGAATGAGGTAATTTAGACAATTCCCTCTCTTAGAAGGTCGTGCAAGTGGATGAATCCAACGGCTTTGTTTTCTTCCATCACCACCAATTGGGTGATGTTTTTCGATTGCATGAGCGCCAACGCTTCTGTAGCGAATGCATCTGATTGAATGGTTTTAGGATTTGTATTCATCATTTCTTTGATTTGAATACTTGACCAATTCAAATTCGCTTCCAACATCCGCCTTACATCCCCATCCGTGATGATTCCCACCAAATGTTGATCCTGATCAAAAACCGCAGTGGCACCCAATCGTTTGGAGGATATTTCATGAATGGCTTCTTGAATTGATGCCTCCACCGAAATATGTGGAAAACCATGTGCAGGATATAAGTCGGCCACTTTAAGATACAATCGCTTTCCAAGTGCACCTCCTGGATGATATTTGGCAAAATCTTGTGCGGTAAAGCCTTTGCATTCCAACAAACAAACTGCTAAAGCATCTCCCAAAGCGAGAGCAACCGTTGTTGAGGTGGTTGGAGCTAAATTGATTAAATCCGCTTCCGACTCCGCCAAGGCATGCAAAACATAATCCGATTGTTTTCCTAGATACGAATTTCTGTTGGAAACCATGCCAATCAGGCAAACGCCTAATCGTTTGATCAAAGGTACCAAAACCTTGATTTCAGGGGTATCTCCAGATTTGGAAATGCAAATAACTGAATCTCCTTCTTGAATCATTCCCAAATCCCCGTGAATCGCATCAGCAGCATGCATAAAAAGAGCTGGGGTCCCCGTTGAATTCATCGTTGCGACAATTTTCTGTGCAATGATTGCCGATTTTCCGATACCCGTAAAAACAATCCGACCGTTTTTAGTGAGCAAATATTCCACACAGGCCTCAAATTCTAAATCGATTAATCTACTAACTTGTAAAATGGCTTCAGCCTCTTGAGATAAAACTTTTTTTGCTGTGGATTGGATATTTTTGCTTAATTTCAATTTAAGATTGTTTTGTGACTTCAAAGATAACCAAGTCTGGTAACAATTTTCACTTAAAATATTGAATCAGCCCATTAAGTATTGAAAATATGTATAGTTCAATTTCCAGCGATGTGTTAAAGGATCAGCTTAAAAAAACCTTTGGATTTAGTCAGTTTAGAGGTGAGCAAGAACTCATCATTCAAAATACGTTAAAGGGGCACAATAGCTTCGTTTTAATGCCTACTGGAGCAGGCAAGTCGCTTTGTTACCAATTGCCAGCCATCATAATGGAGGGGACTGCGATTGTTATTTCGCCATTGATTGCCCTGATGAAAAATCAAGTTGATCAATTGATTGCATTTGGCGTAAATGCGCAATTCTTGAATTCCTCCCTAACGAAAGCCGAAATAAATAAAGTTAAAGCTGAAGTATTGAGAGGCGAAGTCAAATTGCTCTACATAGCTCCGGAATCCTTAAATAAACAAGATAATTTAAATTTTCTTCAACAAGCCAAAATATCATTTGTGGCCATAGATGAAGCGCATTGTATTTCTGAGTGGGGACATGATTTCCGCCCAGAATATCGAAAAATAAGAAGCATCATTGAAACCATCAATGAAAAGTTACCTATCATCGCGCTTACAGCAACTGCAACACCCAAGGTTCAACAAGACATTCAAAAAACCCTCAATTTAGAGGATGCTCAAATATTTAAATCGTCATTCAACCGAAAGAATTTGTACTACGAAATTCGTTCCAAGGTAGATATTGACAAACAATTGATTCGATTTATCAAATCTCACTCAGGAAAAGCAGGGATTATTTATTGTTTGAGTAGGAAACGGGTAGAAGAAATTGCAGAGCTACTCCATGTGAACGGTATTAAAGCACTTCCCTATCATGCTGGCTTAGAGCCACAAGTTAGAATGGCGAATCAGGAAGCCTTTCTTAATGAGGAGGTGGAAGTAATGGTTGCGACGATTGCTTTTGGCATGGGGATTGACAAACCGGATGTTCGATTTGTGATACATTATGATGCCCCAAAATCTTTGGAGGGTTATTATCAAGAGACAGGCAGAGCGGGAAGAGATGGATTAGACGGAACCTGTATTTTGTTTTACACGTATGACGACATTTTAAAATTAGACAAATTCAATAAAGACAAAGCTTTCACTGAAAAAGAAAATGCCAAATTATTGCTGAGTGAGATGGTGTTTTATACCAATTTAGGAGTTTGTCGGAGAAAGCAATTGCTGAGCTATTTTGGTGAATACATGGCAGATAATTGCGGTTTTTGCGATAACTGTTTACATCCTACACCCACATACAAAGCAGAAGATGAAGTTTCTTATGTGTTGGAGGCCGTAAAAGAAACGGGAGGCAAATTTGATGCAGAACACATTGCCGATGTACTAGAGGGAAAAATGAATCAGTACGTGGAAAGTTATAGGCATGATAAACTGAGTGTTTTCGGTAAGGGGAAAATCACCTCTTGGAACATCGTTAAGGAAGAAGACGAAGAAGATGATGATGATACTGAAAACGAAACTCCGAAAAAACCTAAATTAAAAGCAAAAACGA
>JBILRJ010000299.1:0-3840 GCA_044372695.1 Spirosomataceae bacterium | reverse complement strand
GCGAAAATTATATTTGAAAGGGAAATTATCCACGTCAAAATTAATCAAATCTTTCCTTGTTTCTTCAGTAATACTAGTTTGAACGACCAACAATTCAGAATTTTTTTGTATTAATTCAGCATTCAGTTTTTCAAATACTACTGATTTATACTGACTCCATAAAATGTTGTGAAAAACTAAAAGTCTCATAAATTAATGTCAACATTTTTTTTGGGATATTCTTCTGATTTTTCATTTATACCAAAAAAACGAATAAAAATTGCAAAAATTAACCAATATGCGAGATCAGTTGGACGACCAGCAGAAAGCATTCCAAGCATTACGCTAATATTGAATAGTCCCATGAAATTCTGAAAAATTGAGGTTGATTTAAATGATTTTAACGAAAAATAAATAAGTAATATTAAAAAAACTAAGAATAAAATAACCGCGATAATTCCGAAATTAATGAAAACTTCCAAAACAGGAATATCTATATATCTATAACGCCATCCACTTCCAATGATGAAATTGTACTTTTCAAATTTCATCATTTCATAAAAAAAATTAATGTTATCTACACGACCCATTGCAGATGCGTCTATTTCAGTTTTAGAAGTCTTACCAAGTGTTAGACCAGTCATAATGGCTCTTTCAAACATCGTCCAATAACTGTTGATATAATACTCCAATAATTTTATTACTTGATATTTTAAATTGATAAAATACATACTTGAAATTAACCCTAGAAAGACGTATTTTTTATTGAAAGGAAATCTATTACCATTATTTTTTTTTACTAAAAAAACAAAAGCAAATAAAATAACAATCATGGATAAAAGAACCATTCTTGTTTGGGTAAGTATTATTGTTGAAATACTCAATAATAAATTAACTAAAGTCAATATAAAGGCATAGATAGATTCTTGTTGATATAGTTTTTCCTCTTGTTTAAATAAGAACAAGAGAGATATTGTTACACCTATTAAACCATTTCTGGCGTAAATGCCTGGATTACCTGTGAATTCCTGATCGCCAAATTGCACAGTTGCTCTTAACCCTATGGCATAATTAGGATTACTAACAACTGAATAAATTAAAATTAAATTAATTATAAATGTAAGAACGATAGTCCAAAATGGAAGAAATTTTTGAACACAATTATCTACTCTTGTTAATAATAAAAAAAAAAGAAATATAACTGATATATTTATCGAGTCTAACACCCTATAACTAGGGTCTTTATTGAAAATAAGAAAATAAAGAATTAAAAGCAAAAAGAATAATCCTCCTGTTTGAGATAGGATTAAATTAGGACGATAACCAATTTTCGGATGTAAAGGTGTTATAATTAAAAATAAACTTAATATATAAAACAAGCCACTAGTAAAACTTCCACCACCTAGATGCAATTGTGATCTAAAAAAGTAAAACAATGGGGGGCCAAAGGCTAAAAGTAAAATACCTATTGCATTTTTTGACAATATGTATTTATTATCTATCATTAAAGAGTCATATGAGTATTTTAAAAACAAAAAAAAATATCTATAATAAACCAAGATTTAATATAGATATTATTTATGTGATTCCGTTTGGATTCGAACCAAAGACCTACTGCTTAGAAGGCAGTTGCTCTATCCAACTGAGCTACGGAACCTTAAATAAAAAGTCAATTTATATCAAGTTGAATGAACACCTTTCAATAAATTGACTTTTGTCGGGGTGGCAGGATTCGAACCTACGACCTCTTGGTCCCAAACCAAGCGCGATACCGGGCTACGCTACACCCCGAAAAACACTGCGGAGAGAGAGGGATTCGAACCCTCGGTACCGTTGCCAGTACGACAGTTTAGCAAACTGTTCCTTTCGGCCTCTCAGGCATCTCTCCTAGCATTTAAGAGAGTACAAAAATAAGAAAATTAATTTAAAATGCCATGATTAACTTTAAAATAATTTTAAAAAATATCAAAAGTTGAAATGGTTTTTCCTTCCAAATTACTTTTTCCCATCAAATATTTGTCAATCTCTCTAGCAGCTTCTCTTCCTTCAGATATTGCCCAAACTACCAATGATTGTCCTCTTCTTGCATCACCTGCAACGAAAACTCGCTCATAATCAGATTGATAGTTCGACTTAGTTACAATATTTCCTCGGTCATCCGAAAGAATGTTTTTGCTCAACAATTCATCAAAAAATTCACTATGATCGGTATGTAAAAAACCTGCAGCTATTAATGCAATTTCACATGGAATCTCACGAATATTTTCAACAGACGCTTCCATTTTTCCATTTTTGTTAATCATAACGATATCACCGATTTTCAAGGCCCTTAAATTTCCAAATTCATCTTTGATGAATTCTTGTAAACTTATAGACCATAATCGGTTGGCACCTTCTTCGTGTGAAGTTGATGTACGCAACATATTTTGCCAATTCGGCCATGGTGTGCTTTCTGATCTATTGATTGGAGGCTTAGGCATAACCTCTATTTGTGTTATGGATTTTGCTTTTTGCCTATTGGATGTTCCCACACAATCAGAACCAGTATCTCCACCACCAATAACCACCACATTTTTCCCTGTGGCTAAAATATTTTGATCCGCATATTGCTCTCCTTTATGGTTTACCTCTAGTTGTAAATCGGCATTTCTTTTATTTTGCTGTGATAAAAACTCCATGGCAGGATAAATGCCGTTTGCATTGCTTCCCTCCACATTAATTAACCTAGGTGTGGTTGAACCTGCAGCAACTAATACAACATCAAAATCGGATTCAAGATTGGATAACTTAACACTAGTCCCAACTTGTACATTCGTTTTAAAAATGACTCCCTCCTGCTCTAAGATCGCTACCCTTCTATCAATGATTGATTTATCTAATTTGAAATCTGGAATACCATATCGGAGTAAACCTCCGATTTTATCAGCTCTTTCAAATACGGTTACAGAATGTCCTACTTTATTTAATTGAGCTGCTGCTGCTAAACCAGTGGGCCCTGAACCTATGATCGCCACTTTTTTATCGGTACGTTTTAGCGGTTTTATTGGCTTAACCCATCCTTCAGAAAATGCTTTTTCAATAATTGACTTTTCAATCAATTCAATAGCTACTGGAGGTTTATTGATGCCTAGTACACATGCTGATTCACAAGGTGCTGGGCAAATTCTACCGGTAAATTCAGGGAAATTATTGGTAGAACTTAATATTTCATAGGCATATTTCCAGTTACCTTCATAAACAGCATCATTAAACTCAGGTATAATATTTCCTAATGGACATCCATTGTGACAGAACGGTGTACCACAATCCATGCATCTACTTGCTTGATCTAAGGTATCTTGTTCAGGAGACAATAACTCAATCTCTTTATAGTCATTTATCCTTTCAGCAACTGGTCTCTTGTTAGCAGTTTTTCTATCTTTTTCTAAAAATCCCGTTGGCTTACCCATTTTATAATTATTTTAAATCAATTTGAATATCCCTATAAACTCTGTTTTTATCTTCCAATACCTCGGAAATTTGCAAATTTCTACTTATCAAAGCATTTTTAAAATCTACAGGAAGCACTTTTTTGAATCGTGTAATGGAAGCTTGGAAATTATCCAAAATAGCTTTTCCTTTAATTGAATGAGTAAAATCTACGTGATTTTTCAAGTACATTAGGACAATATTCTGATCTTCCTGATTCAAATCAGATATTTCCACCATTTCACGGTTCACCTTGGATTCAAAATCATTTTTTTCATCAAAAACATATGCAACTCCACCAGACATTCCTGCTGCAAAATTTCTACCCGTATCACCAAGAATAACTACTAAACCACCAGTCATATATTCGCAACCGTGATCTCCAATTCCTTC
>JBILRJ010000298.1:0-3846 GCA_044372695.1 Spirosomataceae bacterium | reverse complement strand
GGGTTCACCTTTTCCATTTGGGGAATCATTTACACTTATACGTTCATTTGGATTGTCTATCAAACGATTGGTTTATTTTCTAGTAAAATTGCGGAGAAAAGCGATTTCTGGGTGAACCGAATTGGTTGGAATTTTACTTTATCCAGTGTGGCCAATATCGCCTGGTTGTGCGCTTGGCATTATGAACAATTGTGGCTTTCTTTAGGAGTAATGCTGATTTTATTAAGTATTTTGATCAAAATTAATATTCAATTAGAGGTTCCAAAAGACCAAACTAGCCCTTTTTACCGTTGGGCGGTTAAAATTCCATTCCAAATCTATTTTGGCTGGATTTGTGTCGCTACCATCGCGAATTTCACTGCCGCTTTGGTGGGAAACCATTGGACAGGATTCGGAATTTCTGAAATAATTTGGACCAAATTACTGATTGGCATTGCTATTCTACTCGGCATGATTCTCGTTTATCTAAAAAGAGGGCCTTTCATCGGATTAACCATCGTTTGGGCACTTTGGGGAATTTACTCCAAACGTTTAAGCATTGACACCACTTCCTCACAAGAAATCGCCACTTGGGCCTTGGTGGGAGTAATTTGGTTAGGAATGGTTTCGGTGGTAAAAGCGGTGAAGAGGTAAGAGGTAATAGGTAAAAGGTAATAATGCGGATTAAGACTTGAAATAAGTACTTAAATTCAGTACTAATGGATTGAGGATAAGCCAAATCCAGGAATACAATGGAATTTATTGGCTAATTCTTTTTCTATGGTATTTCTTTTTTTGAAAAAAAAGAAACAAAAAAACTTTTTTCTTTTGCTTAATCCAAGACGAATCAGTCAGCTAGAGCTGACTGACCGATTTTCACTCCGCTAACGGCTATTTTCTTTGACACTTTCGCACATCGCCCATGCGCATTGTCAAAGCTCCGCCTTGCCACTGCGTTCAAATCTTTCGTTAGGATTAAGCGTTGGCCATAAATAAATTTTTATAGCGGATGACCCTTATATTTTTTAACCCTTAATTCGCATTAATAGGTAATAGTAAGGGTTTTTTCTATTTCTATGTTCGCTTTTTTGTCATCAGCACAAGCCAAACAACGCCATTTGATTTTTAAATTTTCCATGGATTCCCCATCCATTAGGGATGATAATTTTGTAGCCATGGACTTTAGTTCATGGAGAAAAGAGAAACGATTTAGGTAATAGTTTCTCTCATCTCTAATTCGCAATTGCTTATCCGAATAAACAATTTTTTGTATATTTGTATATCTAGATAAACAATATGGATTCGCTATTTGAAAAATTCCTACAAAAGTTACGTTACGTTCCATTGCATTTTATTCGCTCTATTATGCAGGATATTCAATGGGATGCACGATTGATTGGTATAAAAGGGGCCCGTGGAATTGGAAAGACCACTTTGCTTTTGCAATACATTCAATTGAATTTGAGTCAGGAAATAAACAAAGTACTTTATGTAAGTTTAGATGCCATTTGGTTCAACGCGCATTCTCTGACTGAACTGGCGGATAAATTTGTAAAAAGAGGCGGAAAATACTTATTTTTAGATGAGGTGCATAAATATCCCTCTTGGGCACAAGAATTAAAAAACATATATGATGATTATCCAGAGTTAAAAGTAGTCTTTACAGGATCCTCCCATTTAGAAATATTAAATGCAAGAGCGGACTTAAGTAGAAGAGCGGTGGTTTATACCATGCAAGGCTTTTCTTTTAGAGAATTTGTGAGCGTAGAAACTGCAAAGTCATTACCCATCTACAGCCTAGATCAAATTCTGACTAATCATCTCACCATTTCACAAGAATTGGTAAAAGAATTTAGACCTTTTGAACATTTCGAGAACTACCTAACCTACGGATATTATCCCTTTTATCAGGAACAAAAAGAATTGTTTGATATGCGATTATCAGAGGTAGTCAATATGATATTAGAAATAGAATTACCTGCACTACGAGGTGTAGAATTTGCCTATATTCATAAACTGAAGCAATTATTAATGATAATAGCGGAATCAGTGCCATTTGTTCCGAATGTCACTAAAATCAGTGATAAAATTCAAATCAATCGCACTACCTTATTAAGTTATTTACAATATTTAGATGAAATTGGATTAACTAGAAACCTATACAAAGAAGCCAATGGTATTAGTAAATTACAAAAGCCCAATAAAATCTATTTAGAAAATACCAATTTGATCTACAATCTAGCCAAAGAGAATGCCAATATAGGCAATACCAGAGAAACGTTTTTTGCGAATCAATTAGCCTATAAAAATACTTTAGAATACACGGAGAATGGTGATTTTATGGTCAACAAAAAACAAATTTTTGAAATCGGAGGTAGGACAAAAGGCAAAGAACAAATCGCACATCTAAATAACTCCTTCATCGTAGCGGATAACATTGAATTTGGATTTCAAAATAAAATACCTTTGTGGTTATTTGGGTTTTGCTATTAATGCAAATTAGGGGACACATACTTCTTAACCTATTCTAGCCTCATACTTCCCTTCCTAAATACCCATGGTCTTTCAAATCCTCTTCATCCTTGCAAAAGTAGGTTTTACCATTTGACAAAAAATAAACATTGTCATTAATGTCTAAGACATGTTTATACTGATGATCACTCAATAGAATCCCTTTTGTTTCTTTTGCCAAAGAAATCAAATTTTTGATTTTTTCGATATCAATTGGACTAATATATGTAAAAGGCTCATCAAGCAATAAAAACATCGATTCTCGATTAAGAAGACAATAAATATTTACAATTCTAGCATCTCCACCTGACAATTCGCCCATACATGATTTTATTTTCCCCTTAAACTGAGGAAAGTACTCCTCAAAAGTGCTGAACACAATTTGATAATCTTTAAATATCTTTTGAAGTGAAAGACTTCGTGGAATGTAATTTTTTTGAGGTAAATATAAAATCAGACTAGAATTGGTCTGTCTAAGCTCACAATATTTACCATCTATACGAATTGATTTTTCACAAGCTAATTGGCCATAAATAATTTGCATTAAACACGACTTGCCTGCGCCATTTCTACCTAATAGTGCCGAGACTTTACCGGTTTCAATTTTAATGTATATACTTGATAGAATGGGACGACTATTGAAGTTTAATTGAATACTATCAGCTTCTAGTTTATGCATTTTTTAAGTAAAATAGTGGTAGAAAATAAAGCACTAAATGAAAATATTTCGTAAGAATAGGTATATAATAAAAGTGATGTTTTATTAATTCCTAAATTATAAAAATAGAATAATTCATCCTTTTTGTAAATCGTTACAATCTTATAAAGAAGAAAAAATATGACGTTTTTGAACCAAAAAATATAAACTAGGGAAGAGATCCCAAATTCTAAAAAATAATTACAACACAAAATTGTTGTTATTGTAGAAACAACAATCATATTTCTAAAAAAGGTAAAACAAATCGCAAAATGAGAGAAAAGAGAAGAGAAAAAAGAATTCATCGGAATATGCTATTAATTTAAAATCTAATACCTTTTACATTTTACCTATTAATGCGAATTAAGAGTTGAAATAATTATTAGGGTCTGTTCTAAGCGTATGTTTAAAAGCCAACTTGAATTTGCTAATTCCTTATTCGTTTTACAGAAATGCAATTTACTGGCTAATTCTTTTTCTATGGTATTTCTTTTTTTGAAAAAAAAGAAACAAAAAAACTTTTTTCTTTTGCTTAATCCAAGACGAATCCGCAAGCGGAACGATTTTCACTTCGCTATCGGCTATTTTCTTTGACCCTGACGCACATATCCCATGCGCATTGTCAAAGCTCCGCCTACCGCTTCGTTCAAATCTTTCGT
>JBILRJ010000051.1:0-14422 GCA_044372695.1 Spirosomataceae bacterium | reverse complement strand
AATATACCATTCAACCAAAAAGAGCTGGAGATGTTACCGCAGTCTACGCTTCCACAGACAAATCCAATGAAGTCTTGAAGTGGAAAGCAGAATTAAGTTTAGAGCAATCTTTGAAAGATGCTTGGACGTGGCAAAAACAAATTGAAGGAATTAAATCATGAAAAAAATAGTCATTACCGGCGGAGCTGGTTTTATCGGTTCACATGTGGTTAGGTTGTTTGTACAGAAATACCCTAACTATCATATTTTCAATTTAGACGCATTGACTTACGCGGGAAATTTGGCAAACAATTCTGACATAGCCAATGAGCCGAATTACACTTTTTTGAAAGCTGACATTACAAATGAGGAAGAAATTGATGCTTTGTTTGCAAAACACCAATTCGATGCGGTATTGCATTTAGCGGCAGAATCACACGTCGACAGGTCCATCACTGACCCATTGGCATTTGTAAAAACCAATGTTTTAGGCACAGCGAATTTATTACAAGCTGCCAAAAAATATTGGAAGGGGGACTTTGATGGTAAACGCTTTTACCATATTTCCACGGATGAGGTGTATGGAGAATTACACAATCCAGAGGAGTTTTTCTTAGAGACCACGCCTTATGACCCTAGATCTCCTTACTCTGCCTCAAAGGCAAGCTCTGATCATTTTGTGCGTGCCTTTCACGAAACTTATGGATTACCGGTGGTTATTACCAATTGTTCCAATAATTATGGTCCTAATCACTTTCCTGAAAAGTTAATTCCATTAATGATTCATAACATTATCCATTCAAAACCACTTCCTGTATATGGTAAGGGCGAAAATGTAAGAGATTGGCTATATGTCATTGATCATGCAAGAGCTATTGATACGGTATTTCACCAAGGAAAAAACGGTGAAACTTACAACATTGGGGGTTTCAATGAATGGAAAAATATTGATTTAGTTCATTTGCTTTGTGACATCATGGATCAAAAATTGAACAGAGAAAATGGCACTTCACGGCAACTAATTACTTACGTTTTAGATCGAGCAGGACATGATTTAAGATATGCCATAGATGCCAATAAAATCATGAAAGAATTGGGTTGGGAACCAAGTCTACAATTTGCTGAAGGCTTAGAAAAAACCGTAGATTGGTATTTAGCAAACGAAAAATGGCTACATGATGTTACATCTGGAGCCTATCAAGAATATTATTCAAACATGTATCAAGGAAGATAAAATGAAAGGAATTATTTTAGCAGGAGGTTCTGGAACACGTCTGCACCCATTGACTTTGGCTGTAAGTAAACAATTGATGCCGATTTATGACAAACCGATGATTTATTATCCCTTGTCAATTCTGATGTTGGCAGGTATCAAAGAAATTTTAATCATTTCTACTCCCCATGATTTACCCCATTTTGAAAAATTATTGGGAGATGGTTCTCAAGTTGGATGTCATTTTGAATATGCTGCTCAACCAGAGCCCAATGGATTGGCTCAAGCCTTCGTCATTGGAGAAAAGTTTATAGGAAAAGAAAAAGTAGCTTTAGTTTTGGGTGATAATATTTTTTACGGTTCTGGACTTAGTAAATTATTGCAATCTAACAATGATCCCGAGGGAGGAGTAGTATATGCTTATTCTGTCAATGATCCCGAAAGATATGGCGTTGTTGAGTTTGACGAAAACAATAAAGTTATTTCAATAGAGGAAAAACCACAAAATCCAAAATCAAATTATGCCGTTCCCGGATTGTATTTTTATGACAATGAAGTGGTAGAAATAGCCAAAAACATTGCACCTTCTCACAGAGGCGAATATGAAATTACGGATGTTAATAAGGAATATTTAAAAAGAGGTAAATTATCTGTTGGCATATTAAATCGGGGGACCGCTTGGTTAGACACAGGTACATTTGCTTCATTGATGCAAGCAGGGCAATTTGTTCAAGTGATAGAGGAAAGACAGGGAATGAAAATTGGTTGCATTGAAGAAGTTGCCTTTCGAATGGGTTTCATAAATGCAAGCCAGTTAAAAGAAATCGCACTACCCTTGGTTAAAAGCGGATATGGCCAATATTTATTGAATCTAATTGGTTAATTCAATAAAACACCTAAACCTAAAGCTGACAAAAATAAAATAATGGACGGTAAGCGTGTGTATTGTGTTGCCAAAAATGAAAAAAGCACAATGAGCATTGATACATAATCATTAGTCATCAAAATTGGGCGTAAAAACACATAAGCAGCCACAAATGACAGTCCCAATGAAGCAGCTTGAATGCCTGCCAAAGAAGCCCGAATAAAACGATATTGCTTAAGTTGCCCCCAAATCCGAAAAACAAAAAAGATCAAAAAGGTTCCTGGTAAAAATATGCCAGCAGCACCAATGATGCTACCAAAAATCTTACCGATTGTACCATATTCACTCATTAGCAATACACCCAAATAAGAAGTTAAGGCAAAAATGGGTCCGGGCAATGATTGGGATAAAGCCATCCCTGTCAAAAAATCCTGAGCGCTGATTAAATGTTTAAATTCCACAAATTCTGTGAACAAAACAGGTGCCAAAACTTGTCCTCCACCAAAAACCAAGCTGCCATTTCGATAAAAATTTTCAAATAGTCGAATAGGTAAAAAGTCCGTAAAATCGCCTAAAATAGCTAGAAACAGAAAAAAACCAATGAACAAATAAAAATTAGACCAAGGAATGACCATCTTATGCTTATTTTGTTTGGGATAAACTTTGTAATTAAAGGATGATAAAATCCCTGCTGCTAAAAGAACCAATGGAAAAACATATGGCGTTTGATACATCAAACCAAAAAAAATAGTTAAAAGGCAAATCAGCACATATAAAGGGCCTGTAATAACCCTTTTAGCCATGGAAAAACTGGCCTGAAGAATCATCCCAATTCCAACAGGTAAGACATACAAAAGGATGGCTTTATTTCTCAGGTAAGTCATACCAAAAGCCGCAAAAGTCATAATAAAAACAGCTGGGAATATCCACACCAAAAGTGAACAATAAGCTAAAATGGGTCCACCCCTACGGAAACCAACTGCGGTGATAATCTGAGTAGATGTTGGACCGGGTAGAACAGAACAAAGTGCTTGAATTTCTAGTAATTCATCTTCTGACAAATAATTCTTCTTATGTACCAAACGCTTCAAAAAAAGAGCAAAATGAACTTGAGGTCCACCAAATGAAGTAGAGGCCAAAATGAGCACATCGATTAGGAAGTCGAAATGTTTTGGCCTCTTCATTTTATGATTTCTTTTTTAATCCCAATTCAATCAAGCGCTCTTCTAAAAATGCGCCAGCAGTCATATCTGTATATAATTTAGGCTCCTCCGCTGTTACGCATGAAGGCAGACAACTTAAATCCATTTCAGAACGAGGGTGCATGAAAAATGGAATAGAATACCTGGGTGAACCCATTTTATCTCTTGGCGGATTTACCACCCGATGAATTGTTGATTTTAATTTATGATTGGTTAATCGATCTAACATATCACCTACATTGATGACTACTTGATCTGGCAAAGCGGTAATAGGAATCCATTTACCATCCATTCTCAGAACCTCTAAACCTTCTGCTGATGCGCCCATCAATAGAGTAATCAAATTGATGTCTCCATGAGCAGCAGCTCGAACTGCGCCCTCTGGTAATGAATCTGGATTTAAAATAGGGAAATAGTGAATGGCGCGTAATATTGAATTTCCATTTTTCACTTTTAACTCGAAATAATCTTCTTCCAAATTCAAATACAAAGCGATTGCTTGTAAAATCGATTTCCCAGCAGCTTCTAAGGTTTGATAAGCTTGAACGGTGGTTTGCCCAAATAAAGGTATTTCCTCTGGAAAAACATTGGCGGGATATTCATTCCAAACAACATCTCCATCATTTTGATGGGGCTGACCCACATGATAAAACTCCTTCAAATCTGGCACTTTAAAACCTTTAGCGGTTTCTTTTCCTTTGCCCACATAGCCTCTTTGTCCCGCAATTCCAGGTATTTCGTATTTTTGTTTTATTGCGTCACTCGATTGAAAAAACTCTTCTACCGATTGGTAGAGATCCTTGGTAAAGTTATTCGTTAATCCATGCCCCTTCAATGCCACAAAACCAATTGTATGAAAAGCTTGACCCAAATCTTCCACAAATTGTTTCTTTCGAACGGGATCATTTGACTGAAAATCAGCTAAATCCAATGAGGGGATTTCATTTAATAATTCCATGTATATTCTTTCTATTTATTAATTTTAGCAAATTGAGCAGAAACAAATTCCCAGTTTAAGACATTCCAAAAAGCAGTGATGTAATCGGCTCGCTTATTTTGATATTTTAAATAATACGCATGTTCCCAAACATCCAAAGCCATTAAAGGAGTACCTTTCACTTCGGCAAGGTCCATCAACGGATTATCTTGATTGGGCGTGGAACTAATGACTAGCTTACCCTCTTTGTATAGCAACCAAGCCCATCCTGATCCAAAACGCGAAGTTGCCGCTTTAGCGAACTCTGATTTGAAATTCTCAATAGATCCAAAATCTTTTTGAATTTGATTCAATAATCCTTGACTTGGTTTCGAATTTCCGGGACTTAATAATTGCCAAAAAAAACTGTGATTCCAATGCCCTCCACCATTGTTTCGAACCGCAATTGGGTGACGACTCACATTGGCCATAATTTCCTCTAAACTCGTTGAAGCTAAACTCGTATTTGCCACTGCCTTATTCAAGTTGTCCACATAGGCCTTGTGATGTCTGTCATGGTGGATTTCCATGGTAAGCCGATCTATATGAGGCTCTAAGGCTTCAAAACTATACGGAAGTGGAGGCAATATGAAAGGTGAACTTTCCAAAGAAAGCATGGAAAGATCTACTGGTGTTTTCCGAAGGGAGAAACTGGATGCCAAAAAACCCACACTGAAAAGGCCTAAGGTTTTTTGTAAGAAATTGGAACGTTTCATTTGGATGAAGTTTTAATTATTCGTACACTACTCGGCCTACTATACTTCGACCCAAGGTAATTTCATCTGTGTATTCTAAATCTCCACCAATCGGAATTCCCCGAGCAATGGTCGAAATTTTCACAGAAAACTCTTTCAATTTTTTTGTTAGGTAAAAGGCTGTGGTATCACCTTCCATGGTGGGACTTAAACCCAAAATAATCTCGGCCACCTTACCAGAGGCAACCCGATCGACCAAGGAGCCAATCTGTAAATCATTTGGAGAAATTCCAGACAAGGGAGAGATAATTCCGCCCAAAACATGGTATAAACCTGTATATTGTCCTGTATTTTCGATTGCTAAGACATCGCGCATATCTTCAACCACACAAACGATGGATTCATCTCGCTTAATACTTGAACAAATACCACATAAACCCCCATCTGAAATGGAATGACATTGGGGACAGAATTGGGTCTCCGTTCGAAGTTGTACCAAGGCATGTGCAAGCTGAAGGGATTGATTTTCAGGTCTTTTCAATAAATGAAGGGCCAAACGAAGGGCAGATTTTTTACCAATCCCTGGCAATTTAGAGATTTCCTCTACTGCTTGTTCGATGATTTTGGATGGATAAATGTGGATGGCCATTGGATTTAATTGGATTCTATTTCAGCAGAAATTCCTCTGCGACAAATTTCATTTCTCATTTTCACTAATTCGTCAAATTCTCCATTTTTTACTACACATTTACCACGAAAATGAATTTGAAGTGTGCATTGTTCAGCTTGCTCTTGACTATGTTCACAAACCTCGATCAAAGTAATGGTCACGTACTCAAAGGAATTCACTTCGTCATTGTAAACAACCAAGTAACAACCTGAATAAACATCCTCTTCAACTAGTACATCAGTATCTTCTTGCCACTTTTCTTTGTTTTGAGAAGAAATACATGAAAGAAAAAACTTATTAAAAAAGATTTGCATATTTTTGGACAGTTTTAAAAAAACCACGTTATACAAATTTAAAAAAATTATTCAATTTAAAATCTATGTCAGTTCAATTAGCAGGAGGAATCCTTACTCTTTATTTTGGTCTTTTAATTGCCATTTCCTACTTTACCTCGAAAGGTGCCGATACCAACTCATTTTTTACCGCCAATAGGCAATCTCCTTGGTGGCTAGTCGCTTTTGGGATGATTGGCACATCTATCTCAGGATTAACTTTCATTTCTGTTCCAGGTGCTGTTGGTAAAACTGATTTTACGTATTTTCAAATAATTTTGGGCCATTCCATCGGCTATTTTACCATCGCGATGGTTTTGATGCCATTGTATTACCGATTAAATCTGATCTCCATTTATACATACCTTGAAACACGCTTTGGCTTTTGGTCTTACAAAACAGGCTCAGCTTTTTTCTTGATGTCCAGAACCATTGGTTCAGCCGCCAGATTGTATTTGGCAGTAAATGTACTTCAATTGGCTATTTTCGAATCAATCGGAGTCCCTTTTGTATTAACCGTATTCATATCTATTTTATTGATCTGGATTTATACACACAAAGGTGGCGTACAAACCATTATTTATACTGATACACTTCAAACCTTATTCTTACTCATTGCTTTGTTTGTAACTATTTATTTGATTAGTCAACAAATGAATTTATCCTTTACCGAATTATTTCAAACGATTCGTGATAGTAAATATTCACACATGTTTGAATGGGATTGGAAAAACAAACATTTTTTTGGTAAAGACTTCTTAGCTGGAATTTTTATTGCCATTGTAATGACAGGCTTAGACCAAGACTTAATGCAGAAAAATCTTACTTGTAAATCCATCGGAGATGCGCAAAAAAACATGTTTTGGTTTTACTGGGTATTACTTTTGGTCAATATACTTTTTTTATCTTTAGGCGCCATTTTGTACATCTATTCGGCCAAACAAGGAATCGCAATTCCTTCACAAACAGATAACCTGTATCCATCACTAGCACTTGGTGGACAATTCGGAACATTGGCGGGAGTAACCTTTTTATTAGGCATCATTGCTGCCACCTACGCGAGTTCTGATTCCGCCTTGACTGCGTTAACAACCTCTTTTTGCATCGATTTTTTAAGCATTGAAAAATTCAAAGAAAAGAAAAGAAATAAGTTGAAGAATTACGTTCATTTAGGTTTTTCGGTCTTGTTTTTCCTTGTCATTTTATTGTTTCATGCTTTTAACAATGAAGAACTTATCGGAGCTGTTTTTAATTTAGCTGGCTATACGTACGGACCGCTTTTAGGTCTATTCGCTTTTGGATTATTTACCAAAATCCCCATCAATGACAAACTAGTCCCATTTATTTGCATCCTATCTCCCATCATCACTTATATGCTTGAAACACAAACTCAAGAATTATTTGGAGGTTTTGGATTTGCCAAGCTTCTACTAAATGGTTTGATTTGCTTTGGTTTGCTATGGTCGATTAGAATCAAAAAGAGCGTTTAGCAAAAAGGAATGAATTGGCCTGAATCACTTGGAAATAGATCTTCCGAATGACAAATATGGACCATTGAAATTGTTCAGGTAGAAAATTTTACCTGAACAAAAATTTCAAAAAGTAGTTTTTTAAAACTTCACAATTGCTTTTATCACCTTATTTTCAGGCATAGAAATATCAGCAAACTTTTCCATCAATTGCGAAAATGGAATTTGGTGATTTACGTATTTAGTAAGATCAATCTGCTGGTTTTTAAGACAAGTTAATACAAATTCAAAATCTTCAACATTGGCATTTCGACTACTCATTAAAGTCCCCTCTTTTTTATGAAAATCGGGATGAGAAAAAGTAACTTCGCCCAATTGCAAACCAATTAACACATAGGTACCGGCATGTGACATGTACTTAAATCCAGTGTTGATGGCATTTTGGTTACCGGTAGCATCAATGATGAATTCAGGCATTACTCCAGCAGTTATCTGATGTAAACGTTGAAAAACGTCCTCCTTTCCATTGATCACCTCATTTACTTGCCATTCTTTTTGACAGAAATCCAAACGATTTTGGTTGAAATCCAAAGCAATCACATGAGCTCCTTTTATTCGGGCAAAAGCCATGGCAGCCAAGCCAATGGGCCCTGCCCCAATGACAAGCACATAAGAACCTGCTTTCACACCTGCCCGACGGATTCCATGAGCACCAATTGCCAAAGGTTCCACCATAGCAACATGCTCCAAAGGTAAATTATTCGCCAGAGTTAAATGCTTTTTAGGCAAAGACAAAAATTCACACATTGCACCATCTTGATGAACACCCAAAACAGATAAAGAAGTACAACAATTGGTTTTTTCAGAAAGACAGGCATGACATTTTCCACAATGCAAATACGGGATCACGCTGACCTGATCACCCAAGAAAAAATCTTTTTCGTCCTCCTCCATTTCAACAATTTCGGCCGCAATCTCATGCCCCAAAACCCTTGGATAATTAAAAAAAGGTTGGTTGCCATCAAAAGCATGTAGATCGGTGCCACAAATACCCAAAAACTTGATTTTAATCAAAATTTCTCCTGATTTACGAATGGGTTTGGGAACAAATCTCCATTCAAATTTTCTGGGTTCAAGACATATCAATTGGTTCATCATAATCCTTAAAATTTATAGGCACTTCTCATGGCAAAATAAAAAACATCTTTTCCTCTTCCTGTTTCTTTCAAATAATCCCCAGCATCACAAATGCCTAACTCCGCCAATCCAATCCATCTTTTTGAGAAAATAAAATTGTTATCTAAGGTATAAATATTCCCTATTCCATTTTTTTTTGACTCAATAACTTGATTCGGCAATGGACGCATAGGCGTCATGTTGGGTGTGAAAATCCCATCAGATAAACTTTGTCTAGTAACAAAAGAAGCTCTCAAGGTTAAGTTGATCAAATCGTTAGCTTGGTATTTAATGTATGGACTCAAATTTAACGTATTCGTAATATTCAATGCAACTGTTTGTCCAAAAGGGGGACGCGCAAAAAGCGTATTGAACGTATTCAATTGATCATCTAAATAATTTTTATCCCCAGGCACCCAATTGCCACTAAAACCCAAAAAGTACTTTGAACCCATTTGCCTCGAAACATCAAAAATAGCCATAAAAGCTTGGATATTTTTGTCCATAAAAGTACCTACTTGATAGGCATTTTCAAAAGAATATTGCCATTTACCAGGCTTGGAAAACATCCTGAATCCAAAAGTATTTCTTTTCTCCTCTCCTACTCTAAACAAATATTCTCTTTTGGGACTTTGAAAATAAATCGAATAAAAATCAAACAAGAAAGGTTTTTGAAAATCAACATTACTGAAATAAATTCCAAGTAGATTTTCCCTAGACATCTGGTCATCTAAAAATCCAGGAGTCAATGTCATGGGACGCACCCAAAAAACATCCCTTGAATAATTCCTATGTTTATATCTAAAATGAATTCCAGCATGAGTCATGCGATTATTGGGGCCTTCTCTTGCGGCCAATAAACGCTCTCCGCCGAATATTTCTTCTTGTTTACCTAATCTCAATGTACTTTTTGAAGAGAGAGGAATCTCCAAAAATAGTTGATGAAAGGCCATTAAATCTTCATCCACTTGATTATTGATGGGATTTTGATTTAGATATCGTTTGGTGTGATTCAATTGGGTAAAAATTCTAAAGCGATTTCGCCATGAGAGAGATGTATGAATCAAAGCTCTTTGCAATAATTGTTCTGGAGAATCAGATATAAAATTGGAAGGAACCTCACCAAAATTAACATGTTGGTAATTTTGGTAGTAATACCGAATTTCTCCACCCACAGATAGGTTCCAACGCTTGTTTAAAGGGATAGCTTTCAAAGAAATGGACCAATGCCTTGGAACTGAGTCCTGTTGCATGAAATCTTCATTGTCTTCTGAACGAGATTTGCCAAAATATTGAGCGGTTGAAACATGAGCTACAAACCATAAAAAGAAAAAAAACAATCCACTAAATAATCTCACAAATAAAAATAGGAATTTAGACAAAGGTGAAAATTTGGAATTTCACTAACATCTTAATTTAGTTATTGAAATAGAAATAAAAAAAACAAGTTGAAATTTGGCCCAAAACAGTTAAAATAAGCGACAAAAAAGAACATTTCGGAATTTTATAAAACAATCTTTATGGAAAGCAAACCAATTTACAAAAGTGCTATTTTTCTTCAAAATTAAAAAAAATGCTTTTTTTTAATAAAAGTTGCAAAATCACAATTTTACATGAAAATAATGGTAGTAGATTTGTTCAATCCTAACCAAGTAAGTAACCTTTCATAGGTTATTTGGGAGAAAGATTGATGATATAATTTAGAACACAGAACAATAAAGGTTAGACTTATTAAGTCTAACCTTTTTAGTTTTATAAAAGATTTTCTGCTATTTCTCTTTGAATTTCTTGATCACCTTTGATAAGTAGGTAACCTCTACCCCTAAAAAAGAAGCGATGTGTTTTTGACTGACTCTATCTAACAGAGTAGGGTAATTGTCTTTGAGAAACAAATATTTTTGTTCACTATTTAATGTTCGAAGTAAAATGGTTTGATTTTGAAATTCACACAAGTTTTGCATGAGTTCAACGATGGAAAACATGGCAAAACGATTACTCATCCCAATCAACTGTAAATACAATTTTTTACGAATTCCGTAAACCACACAATCTTCAAGCGCTTCCATGGTTTCATGTGAAGGAATATCCTTTTGAAAACTATTGATGGGGGAAACAAATTGGCCTTCATGAACAAACCAAGTAGAAACCTCAACGCCATTTTTTTCAGAAAATAATCGAAGTAAGCCTTTTTCGATGTAAAACATTTTATCGCAAACCTCGCCTTCATAAACCAAAATATCTCCTTTTTTTAGTTTGACGGCAAAAATCAATCCCATGATTTGATTTAAAATTCGAGTATCGAATTTATTTTTCATATAGGGGCTTGCACTGAATCGATCCAATAATTTCATACAACTTTGGCTAGGGATATCTAAAATAAACTCAAATTTATTTAAAATTTAGAATTAAATTGCAAATTAATTTTTAAAAAAACATTTTATTTAACCAATCAATACTACACTAGTAATTTATGAAATTATCGCTAAGGCTTTTGGAATCAATGGGGAAAAGTTCAGAATCCTCACAAAAAATCGTACAATTCATCTTAGATGCCGCATTTGCTCAAAAACTAAAAAAAGGGGAAAAATTATATTTGGCAGGAAAAGTAGAGGACAAAGTCTGTTACGTCGAAAAAGGCCTATTAAAAAAGTATACCGTAGATTCCAAAGGAAAAGAATACATCAATTGGTTGTCCATGGAGGGCGATTTTATCCTATTGCCTAAAAGCTTTCTTCGAGGTGAAATTAACGAAGAGACGGTAGAGGCATTAGAGGATTGCACCATTTATTCAATGCGCAAAGGTGTTTTGTTTAAAATCATGGAATACAACAACAAGATTTGTTTAACCATGGTCAACGAATTGTTCAATTACCTTTGTGTTCTTCAAAATATCTGCATCTTTCTGCGTTCAATGGACGCGACAGAGAAGTACACTTTTTTGAAAAGTTTCAATCCAAAACTAGTCAAACGTTTGAATCAAAAGCAATTGTCAAATTTTCTAGGAATTGATACAACCTATTTATCCAAAATATTGAAAAACTTAAATGAAACAAGCTCAGTTTAATTAGCTACATTTAGTCTTTGTTCTAAATTAAATAAACTCATGAAGAAATTGGTTGACAAAGTTGCCATCGTTACTGGTGGAGGATCTGGCATAGGTCAAGCGATAGCCATATTATTTGCTAAAGAAGGAGCTAAAGTAGTTGTTGCAGATATTGATGTAATAGGTGGTCAAAACACCGTTGACAAAATCATTAGTTTGGGGGCGGAAGCTTTTTTTGTTGAATCCAATACATCTGATGCGAAAGAACAAGAAATTCTGGTTCAAAAGACAATTCAAAAATACGGAAAATTAGACATTGCTTGCAACAATGCAGGTATTGGGGGAAGCTCTCATCCAACAGGAGATTATCCGATTGAAGATTGGGACAAAGTGATTTCCGTCAATTTATCCGGCGTATTTTATGGCATGAAATACCAAATCAAAGCCATGTTAGAAAATGGCAAAGGAAACATCATCAACATGTCGTCTATTTTGGGCACCGTAGGCTTTGCACAAGCTGGGGCTTACACGGCCGCGAAACATGGAGTATTAGGCTTAACCAAAACAGCTGCATTGGAATACGGAACTCAGCATATTCGAATTAATGCCATTTGTCCAGGATTTATCAAAACTCCTTTATTGGATAAAAGTCTAAATGAAGAATCTTTAACCTACATAGCGAGTAAACACGCTATGATGCGTTTAGGAACATCTGAGGAAGTTGCTCAATTGGCATTGTGGCTAGCCAGCGATGATTCATCTTTCGTCACGGGTTCCGAATATTTAATTGATGGTGGTTATACGGCTCAATAAAAAACCATGACCATTTAGGTCAAAGAATAATCAAACTTGAATTTGATCAAAATAATTCTTTAAATCTTCACCTTCTTACCTGTTCGAACAGCCTCATAGATGGCATCCACAATTCGTAAATCCTTTAAGCCTTCTTCTCCATCCACTGGTATAATAGGCTGTTTTCCATCCAATATAAACTTGGCCATTTCATCCATTTGAACAGTTTGATGCGTAACATGGGGATACTCCACCTCGCCTTTGTTGGTTTTCGCCATAATGGGCCCATAACCTGTGGCTGGCTTTAATTCAGCAAAACCCTTGGTACCATCCATAAAAAATCGATCTAAATTGTTTAGGGCATAGGTCGACAAACAGGAAGCCACAGCACCACTAGGAAATCCCATTTGGAACTGAATCGTTTCGTCTACGCCCTCCTTAAATTTCTCAAAATCTGTTTTTGTCTCTTGGGCTGTCACCCAAATAGGTTCCTCACCTATCATGTACCTCGCACCATTTACTGAATAAATCCCAATGTCCATCATGGAACCTCCTCCAGCCAATGCTTTGTTTAACCTCCATTGTTTCGGATCTCCGATCACAAAACCTGATAATCCCTGGAAAAATAAAATTTTTCCAAATTCTCCATCTTGTCGCTTTCGGACAATATCTAGGGTCTTTGGTTCAAAATGCATTCTATAACCTACCAAAAGATGCACACCAGCCTTTTTGCAACATTGAACCATTTCCTCGCCCTCTTTTGCATTTAAAGCCATCGGTTTCTCCACAATCACATGCTTACCCGCACGAGCAACTTGAATGACATTATCCTTGTGCAAAGCATTGGGAGTGGTGATATATACCACATCCACTTCTTTGTTATCTTTGATCTGATCTACAGTCTGGTAATTGTAGCGACTCGATTCTGGCACCTGGTATTTTTCACCCCAAGAAGCCAATTTAGCGGGTGTACCACTGATCAATGCCGTAATTTTCACTCGCGAACAGGCCTGAATGGCTTTGGCCACCATGTTACTGTATCCACCCAGTCCCATCAGGGCTACGCGTAAAACGGGCCCATCAACCGAGGTTAAGGTCTCAGGTGTGAGTAAATGATGGTCCAAATTTGAAGCTGTAGGAATAGCAGATCCGGCAAATGGCAAAGCCATGATCGGTAAAGAAATTCGATGTAAAAAACTTCTGCGCGTGCTCATTTTATTCGTTGGTTTAAGAAAATTTCAGTTTTTTAATTCACGTTTACTTACTGAATCAGATTTTGGAAAATCTGCTGGAATTGGGATATCTACCTTACCTGTTGCGGCCCATTGAGTTCCCCGCAAAAGACTTGTAATAAATCCCACACAACTGACGGAATAATCGGCATGCCCCATGGGTGTGTGGAAAATTCTGCCTTTGCCGTAATTAATAACCATTAACATCGGTTCATGTCTACCAGTTCCTTTGTTTTCAAGGGAGGAAAAAGCAGTACCCAACACCTCTAAATTGATGGCGGGACCTCTTAAACGATCATACATTTCATCCTTGGAGTGCATCCAAGTCAATGGCATTCCTTTAGTGATGGGATGATTTGAGTTGCGAATGGTGATTTGATAATCAGATTGTGGCCCGTGAGAACCCGCACGGCCCGCGCTCATGTCTTTCACCAATTGATTATCGACATCATAATATACGTAAGGACCATCTTTCTCTGTGCGATTACCCCAACCTCCCAAACCAATCATTTGATTGTAGGCAGGCCATTCTGGAAATGAATTATCGGCAGCGTGGAGAACAACCAGACCTCCTCCTTTTTGAATGAACCGATCAAAATCATCTTGCGTCTCTTGGGGCCAAGGAGCAGCATTCCAACCAAAATTGCAAATCACTACATCATAAGCAGCAAAATTGGGATGAAAACTCGAATCCATCCTTGACTTAGGTAAGTCGACTGTAGAGGCTAGACCGGGTATTTTGTATTTTTCGACATCACTTTTTCCATTCCACGTGTAT
>JBILRJ010000050.1:0-14471 GCA_044372695.1 Spirosomataceae bacterium | reverse complement strand
TCTACCACATATTTGTATCCTATTCACGACAATTTGGTGTATTTATTTAGTAGATAGGCAAATTGATTTTACGCTGCAAGTTCCCTCCGATGAACGACATGTTTTTCAATTCAAGCACCAAAAGTGGATGTTCTACTTGATTGGTATCTTATTGATCTTGTCAATTGTTCTTTTATTTTTTATTCCTTTGGGAATAATATCACTAGGTTGTATTCTTTCCTTAGCAATTGTTGCATATTGGTTTATTTGGTCAAAGGGTTGGTTTGGGAGTTTTGTAGCTAGTAAAGAGGTTTTTACGGCATTTTTTTATTGTTCAGGTGTTTGTTTGCTTAATTTTTATCAAGGTGGAATTTCTGCGAGTTTTGTGCTTTATTTTTCACTCTTTTTTTTCATTGTTTTACATCATTTACTTTTGTTTAACTCATTAGAAACACCTTTTTTGCCTAATTGGCACCATTTTTTACGAGTGATCGAATTTCTTTGTGTGCTTTGCATCGGCTTTCTTTTTTTTCGGTATAAGGAGGAAAAAGATTGGTGGAATTTGAGTCCATTAGTCCTGACATTTTGTATCCAAGTTTGGATTCATTATTTTGCTTTTAATTTAAAAAGCCGAGTCATTGGCGAGTTAGCCTATTTTAGTCCAATCATATATTTTTCTTATGGGTTTTTTTCAAAATAAAGATGCTTATCGGGCTTTAAAATATCCTGAGTTCCGTGCATTTGTCTGCGGGAATACGTTATTTACCATGGCATTGCTCATGCAGGAAGTGATTGTTTCTTATGAAATTTATAAGATTACGCACAATCCCTTGGCGCTCGGCTTAATTGGATTGGCCGAAGCCTTGCCTTATATTTCATTGGCTTTGTTTGGAGGGCATTATGCTGACAATCGAGATAAAAAAAGGATTATGCAAATTAGTTTATCCATCATTATTCTAGGATCTATTTTGCTTTTATATTCGAGTTTGCAATTGAATTCAGCCTATGCGCAAACGCATATTTACCTGATTTATTTTGTCATTTTCTTGATTGGCTTATCCAAAGGTTTTTTCTCACCAGCGGCTTCTTCATTGAATCCTTTTTTAGTTCCCAAGGATGTTTTTGCCAATGCTGCTACTTGGAATAGTTCATTTTGGCAATTGGGTGCTATTTTAGGGCCGGGCGTCGCAGGTTTTTTATACGCATATTTAGGACTAAGCAACTCTCTTTTAAGCATCATTGCCTTGTTGATGGGCGTAATGATTTGCCTGTTTTTCATTAAAAGTCGTCCTGTTCCTGTAAAAGCTGTTCAGCATGAATCCATTTGGCAAAGTTTGAAAGAAGGAATTCAATTTGTGTTCAAAACGAAAATCATTCTTTATGCCATTTCTTTGGATCTTTTTTCGGTCTTATTTGGTGGCGTAATTGCCATTTTGCCTGTATTTGCAGAAGATATATTGAAGGTAGGAGCGGAGGGCCTCGGTATTTTAAGGGCAGCTCCATCCATCGGAGCGGTATTAACCATGGCTTTTATGATTTATTTTCCACCTTTGGAAAATGCTTGGCGAAATTTAATTCTAGCCATTGTGGGTTTTGGATTAGCCACCTTGGTTTTTGGTCTATCTACTAATTTTATGCTATCTGTTATTGCCTTATTTTTTACGGGGGCTTTTGATTCGGTGAGTGTAGTAATTCGACAAACCATTTTACGTTTTTATACTCCAGACGAAATGCGCGGAAGGGTTTCTTCCGTTAATGGGATTTTTGTTAGTTCTTCTAACGAATTAGGTGCTTTTGAATCAGGTGTGATGGCCAAGTTTTTTGGGACTGTCCCTTCTGTTTTAATTGGGGCAGGTGCTACATTGTTTCTTGTGACTTGGGTGGCGATTAGCTCTAAGGATCTATTCAACATCAAGGTGAATTCCAAAATAAACGAGGATTGATGTAGATCAAATTACTCCGTTAATGCATTCACTTTTATTGAGCATTCCCAAATTTCAAACTTTTTACTAAAGGATTACGATCAACTGTATTTTAATTGGATGTTTCTTAGATTTTCCAAGGCCCATTGGATATCATTGGGAGAATTGATTTTTTCCAAATTTAAACCAAAAAAGGCAGGTAAAATTTTGAAATAACTTGTGGATGTTTTTTTGTTATCCTGTTTGTCTATTGAAACTAAAATCTCGACTTCGCAATTCAATAGGGAGATGATTTGGTCTTCCGACTTACCTCCTGAAATGACAATTTTTTCGATTTTTTCAACATCAATTTGTGAACTGTTCAATAAGGTTTCTCCTCTGAAATTCAAGAAGGAAATTTCTTTTTCATTAAATACTAGGAATGAGATTCTTTTGTCACCTGATTTTTCTGCAAAATAATCGCCTATGGACTGGAAAAAATTTCTAGTAGGCAATTTCGTAATTCCTATTCCTATGGTATTTGCGGAAGTATATGGATGTAAGAACTGAAGCGAATGTGGTAATTTGAAACTCATTATTGCGGTATTTTTTTTTGTGAAATTAATACAAAAGCATTCATTGCCCAAGTCTTCTAAAGCCTAATTTTAGGTTTTGGAAATTCAAAATGTTTAGTGAATGCTTGAAACCAAGTGTTGATCGACTCAAAACTGCTTTTACAAAGCGAATAATGGATAAATTGCCCTTTTTTTTCTGCTTGAATTAAGTTGGATTGTTTTAATAAATCCAAATGATGAGAAATACTCGGTTTACTCATGTTGAACTGCTTGGCAATTGTCCCAGCATTTTGTGGACCTTGAATCAAAAAATTGAGTATGGCTCTTCTTGTTTCGTCATTTAAAGCTTTGAATATTATTTCCATAGTTTTGCAAACATTTAATTAAACAAATGTCTAATTAAATGTTTGCATTTCCAAATCAATATCCTTTGTCTGCTTTTCGATAGGCTTCCATTAGTTTGATTTCGCCGTCTTTTCCCGGGTGGAAATTACCATGTTCCATTCCTAAAATGCCTGTGTAATTTTTTTCACGCAGCAGTTTAAAAATATTGGCATAATTTATTTCTCCTGTTCCTGGCTCTTTTCTGCCTGGATTATCACCAATTTGTAGATAGGCGATTTCATCCCAGCATAAAGTCATATTTTTGATCATATTACCCTCATTTCTTTGCATGTGGTACATATCAAAAAGAATTTTACAAGATTTACTTCCTACAGCTCTACAAATCATGTAGGTTTGATCGGAATATCTTAAAAATAAATCTGGATTGTCGCTCAAAGGTTCTAAAACCATGGTTAAATTATGTGGTTCGAAAATCTCTGCGGCTCTTTTTAAATTATCGATTACGTGTCCAGTTTGAACTCCCAAAGGTAAATCGCGAGTGAAAACACCCGGAACGACTGTCATCCATTTGGCATTGACCCTTTTAGCAGTTTCCACTGAATTTCTACAGGCTGCTAAGAATGTGTCTGTCCATTCTTTTTTACCGGTAGTCATGTGTTGTTTATCAAAAAAGCCATCAAATTTGATCACAAATACCCCCATGTCCATGCCTAATTTGGCCAATAATTCACCCGCCTTGGTTTGTGTTTCGATGCTTCTTCCGCCCATTTCATTGTCTTCCAATGCGCGAAATCCCATTTCATGCATGAATCTTAGTTGATCCATTAAATCAGGACCAGCATGATTTTTAAACATTCCAAAATGCGGAGCATATTTTAAACTATAGGGCGCTTGATTTTCGGCTTGAATGGCAGCCTTTGCTTCATTAACACTGATTCCTGTGCTTAATAATCCACCACTTATAAGTTGACTAAATGATCTACGATCCATATTATTTCTTTTTTAAAGTTGCTAAATATTCAATAAGATTTGTTAATTCTTGGGTTTTCATCTGATTTGCTAATTCCTCGGGCATCAATGAATTGGGTATTTGTCCAAAAGATTTTAATCCGGATGTTTTAAAATTTTGTACAACTCCCCCTGGTAATTTGAGGGCGATGTCTGTCTCATTTTTGGAAACCACAATTCCTTGGTAAGTTTCTCCAGATTTAGTCTTTATTTCATAGGTTTCATATCCAAATCCAATGCCTGAATTAGGATATAAAACTGAAATGTATAAACCTTCTTTGGATAATTTTGATCCTATTTCCGTAAGTTTAGGGCCAAAATCAATGCCTTCTTGATAAACTTGATGGCACATTGAACATTGGTCCACAAAAACTTTGACTCCTGCTTTTGCATCACCTTTCATTGTCATTAATTCATTGACGCTCGGGTGACTCTTTTTTTGTTCAGATCCTGCATTTCCTAAGTAGGTATTGGCCTCCAATCGAATTGATTTTCTCCAAGTTTTGCTTACGCTTCCGACTACGGAAGGAATTAGATTGTCGGGTACTTCTTTGTTTTTTAATATTTTCAAAACAAAATCTTCTCCATTGGAAGAGTTTCCAATGCCTGTTGCAGCTTCTCTGCGGATGGATAAGGAATTTTTGTTATCCAACATTATGGCATGTAAAAATTGAATGGATGCAAGTGTTCCTGTCCAACGAATGGCCTCAATGATCGCACTTTTTTCTTTTTCTCCTCCTTTATTGAAAGCACTTTCCACGAAAGTCGATCCACCTTCTAACTTATACATCAATTGACCTACTTTTCTACTTTGTTTTCTTTGATAAACGTATTTCATCAAATCTGTTTTCATTTCACTAAGTTCGTATTTGCCGATCAAATCAAAATAATCATTTTCTGAGGTTTTGGGGATTAAACCAAGGATGATTTTTCGGGCTTCTGCGTTTTGTCGAACAAACTGTGGACTTAGATGGCGTAGGCCTACGAGTTGACTCTCCAAATCATTTTTGAATCGATTGGCGATCAATGAAATAATGAACTTGTTTTTCTCTTCACTTTTTATGAAATCCAATGCCCTGAAATAGGGTAATTTGTCTTTCAATGGTGCATTGTCTTCCAAGAAGGAAATTAATATGGGCAGACTTATTTCGGAACGAGATCTCCAAATGATCTGTTTAAAGCCAGATGATGCGCGAGCCGATGTGCGTCCTAGGTATTCTTTGATTCTTTCATCCCAAACTTGATCTGCCCCTATGCCAAGAGCCTCCAAATACCACCTATCCACTCCGTCGTGCTGGAGGGCTAATTCCGTCCAAATTTTGTGTGCATCTGGATCAGAAATATGTCGCAAGGCAATCGCTAATTCTCTTCTTACTTGTGGATTAGTATCTTTGTACAATTCTTTTGCGATGGATTTCCATTTTCCAAAGGAAGATCTTTTAGCTGCACGGATGGCCATCATTCTAATCTCAGGAACAGAATCTTTACTGGCTTCCAAGAGGATATTTTGGTTATTGGACATTTGATTCAAGAGCCAAAATGCCCGAGCTCTCATTCTAGGGTTGTTGTGCTGGTGAAAAACTTCATTGAGTTTTGTTTGGCCAGCAGTTCCCATTTTTAAAAGTTTCTGATAAGCCAAATATCGGCGTGCTAGATTGGGGTTTTCTAATTCTTTTGCTGCTGATTCTACGGTAGAAAGGTTTAATTTCGGTGTTTGGAAAGCATGGCCTTTCGGTGCAATTCGGTAAATTCTGCCTTTCACTTGATCTCCAGCCTGATGTCCACCTACACCAGGATCATACCAATCTGCGATAAATATGGAGCCATCTGGCGCGACACTTACATCCGCAGGTCTAAACCATTGGTCTTTGGTCCCCTCCACCAAATTGGTGATTTTAGCTTGGAAACCAGCTCCCGAGTTGCTAGTTGCATAACTCCGTACGACATTGGGTCCTGCATCGCAGTGGATCATTTGGTTCTGAAATACTTTAGGTAGCAAATTGCCTTCATAAATCAGCATTCCGGTTGGGGAACCAGCGCCGGTTTGCAATAAATTCGGCATTGAGCCAGGATCATTTAGATGCCAATGTTGTAAGGGGATTTCTTTTTCAATGTTTGTTCGATTGACCGACCACCCTTCTCCTGTTAATTCATCGGTATATCCATAATTTCCATGTTCAAACACCGCATTGATTCGAACTCCTCTGTTTCCATCGTCATCGTTATCAGATTGCCACAAGGCTCCATAAGAATCAACGGCTACTTCATAATTATTTCGGAAATTATGGCCTAAACATTCCACTTGACTTCCATCTAAATTACACCGAAAAACCATTCCTTGCTTGTATTTTTTGGGACCAATGATGTCTCCATCCTGATCTAATACCGGTTTTCCTTGCGCATTTAATAATTGTTTTCCCTCATTTCCAAAGTTGAAATAAAGCTTTCCATCGGGTCCAAAGGTAAAAGCATGGGCACCATGGTCATGTTGTTCTCCACCAATTCCTTGAAACATGATTTCTTTTCGATCTGCTTTACCATCCCGATTATCATCAAACATTTTCCAAATATAAGGACTTTGGGAAACGATGATCATTGAGTCTAAAACAGCAATTCCCAAGGGCGCGTTCAATTCTTTTGATTGGTAAAATACTTGTTGTTTGTCCGCTTTACCATCTCCATTGGTATCACTCAAAATGACAATTCGATCGCCTTCAGGTTTAGTCGGATTTCCATTGATGTTTGGACGGTAATTATATGCTTCAACCACCCAAATTCTTCCTTGTGCGTCAATGTCCATATTGGTTGGATTTTGCAACATAGGTTCTGTCGCAAAGGAAGTAATTTCTAAATCTGGATATATTTCCAAGCCCTTTAGCCCATTTTCTGAATGATGTATTTGATTTTCTGACAAAGAATCCAATAAGATTTGTGTCGAAATAGTGGTTTGATTGAAATGGAAAGAAAAAGAGATAAACGTAATCAAGGATATACAAAGGAGCACTACACCTTTTCGGCTAAGAAATGTCAATTTCATTTTTAAATAGGTTTTTATATTAATCTTTTAAATATCCTATAAAATCTTTGAAATTGCAAAATAGCTCTTTAATTAATTCCTTTTTTTTTCAATCCCAAAACTATATTCAGTTTTTCTCTGAATTTCAAATAACGATACAAGTTTTTTTCACCCATCAAATGGTATTTCAGATCGTAAAATACTTCTTTTTTGTGACTAGGAGGCACTAGTAAATATGCTTTAATCAAATAGCTAATTTTAGCTAGAAATGAGGGTGAAATTTCTAGGCATTGCATGGCCATGATGTGGTAGGCTTTGAGTATTGGTTTTAATTGAGAATCGTATTTGTATTGAGTGTATTCATTGATTTTTGAATACATAAATATTCTGTTTTTAATGAATTCGATGGATTGAGTGTGGTCCGTATAACTAAGGCCATTTAAATTTTTCCGATATACGGACATTAATTTGTCGATGTACCCAATTGGACCTGCTTCTGCCAAAATTGAATAAAGTGGGATATCTCCACTTTTACACTGGAAAAACCATTCGGGCAGGGTGGACACATATTTTTTGCGCATCATTACGCTGGCAGTCGCCATAAACCAAGTTTCTTTTTTTTCGAAGAAATCTTTCGTCTCGGTCCATTTTTTTTGATCAATTGGATTGATTGTTTCACTTGCACGATTCGTATCATCTTCGTAAATGATTTCTGCATTATGAAAACAAGCGGATGCTTGTGGATTTGCATCTAGAAAATCCACTTGATTTTGCAACTTTTGGTCGTCTGTAAAGTAGTCATCCGCCTCAATATGTACGATATATTCCCCTTTGCAATCAAAGAAACAATGCAAAAAGTTGATTTTTGCACCCACATTTTTTGGCCGAATGTAGGCCTTGATTAAATTGGGATGCAGGTCTGCATATTTTTTGATGATTTCTGCTGTTTGATCAGTTGAATGATCTTCACCAATGATTATTTCGTATTCAAAATTGACTTTTTGATTTAAAATATTTGTAAGACAAGTTTCTATGTATTTCTCATGATTATAGGTAATCACACAAATACTTACTTTTGGATTAGCAGGAATTGTTGGATTTCCATAAAATTGATGATCTAAATAATTAAAATCCATGTTATTCATTTTTTAAGATGGCATAACCGACTCCAGTTTGTCCAAAATGATTTCCGTTATAAAACATGACTAAATTATTTTTATGTTGGATCACAAGTGGATATTCTATCATCTCATAATCCCAATCCTTCGGATCGTCACTGACGTCTATTCCCACGTCCTGATCTTTTCGAACCCAATTTTTCCCATCCAATGATTCAGCATAATAAATCCTATATGAGCGATTTCGGTTAGTTCGATAATCGGTTTTGGCTCTTGCAGAGAACCACATTTTATAAATACCATTTTCGATGATCACACTTGGTCTTGAAATTCCTCCCTCTACTTCATCTCGGTAGTCTATGGCCACATGTCCATTTCGTTCCCAATGAATACCATCGCTCGACTCCGCATATTTAATGTGATAACACGGTTCCATTTGGCCTGAATCGTTTAGCCAATGCGTACAATTGAGGTACCAAACTTTAAAAATCCCTTGGTCTTTTAAAAAACAAGCAGAGCCGCTAAAATAAGGTTCCGTAGCGCTTGCATTGATGATAGGTCCTTCGAATTTTTTTTCAAAATGAATCCCATCTAATGAAGTCGCCAATCCCAATGAGTTATGATAAGGAATGGTATTTCGAACGGTCCATCCAATGTAATAAAGCCACTTTTCTGTTCCATTTTGCAAAAACCAGGTTGGCATTATGCCACAATCATCAAAAGTCCCCGGAGCCCCCAATGCTAAAATAGGTTCTGGATGAATGTAAATAACTTCTGATAAATCATCGGGATTTAAATCAATAAAGGTGGCTTGGCACCTTCCTTTTTCGTCTCTAGTGGATAGATATAACCTAATTTTGTCCGTGTGACTGGTATCCGCACAAACGACGTGTGCATATAACTTGGCGTTCCAATGGGATTTTCCATCGGGACAATAAATTAAACCTTTTTTAATCCACTGCATAAATAATCTTTGTGGGTGTTTAGCCCACAAAGATATAAACCTTTTATCGGATAGTTGAAAAAGTTGTCGGATGCATGTAAATGGATTCTACTTTTTCGACAATTTTTCCATTTTTTTCTGACTCGTCGCGTACTTTGATCCAATTCGGATCTTTTCTAAATGAGTCAAATGAGGCTTTTCCAGCTTCTTCGCTCTTGTGCGCTAAAAAATACAATAATTTGCTTTGTACCTTCGGGTCCTTTTCAATGGTGGTAAAATAGGCAATGTTTTGCATACCATGTTTTTTGAAAAGTTTTGTCGTATAATTTCTGAAACGGCTCAAAACATTTTCAATGTTATTGGGCGTTCCTGTGTAAGTTCGCATTTCAAAAGTACGATCCTCTTTGCTAGAGGACGGCTTGATTTTAGGACTGAAATCAGTGGCTTTCATAAAAATGCTTTCCACTTTAGCGACAATTTTACCCGATTCTTCGGATTTTTTAGCAACCTCTTTCCATTCTTGATCTCTACCAAATTTTTTCCAAGAAGAATCTCTTTCAGCTTGGCTAGGGTAAGAAAGAATGTAATACAAGGCATTTTTTTCGTTGTTGTTGGGAATCCAATATCCAACATTGGTCATTCCATGGCGTTCGAAAATCTTCGTTGTGTGATTGGTAAAACGAGAAATTAAGGCGTCTAACCTACCTGGATGGCAATAGTAGATTCTTAACTCATAATATTTTGTGTCATTATTTTTGGCAAATGTCATCGTGCTGACAAACAAAAGTAAAAGTGTGATGATTTTTTTCATAGTATTTTGTTTAGGTTGTAAAGGTAAGAGTTTAAAAGAAATATTTATCCTGATATCAATTTAATCGATTGGAAAGAATTTGATGAACTGCTGCAAATAAAGTTTCGGGTTTGGCAGTTCTCCAGCTTGCTAAATTTAAATTTCCTCCAAAATTGATGTAATAATCTAAATGGTATTTCTCCCATTCTTTGAGAATGAATTCGCCAAAATTCAAGGCACTAATCCATCCATCTTCTATCTCTTCGAACCATTCTGAGTAATAATCATCTTCAAAAGTTCCATGGAAATTAAACACGTTTTCTCCAATTAAAACAAAGTATTTGATTCCTTGTGCAATCAAATGATCAATCACATTTCTCTTCAACAACATGATGTCATTGTGCAAGGTATCATTCCATTCACCAAATAATTCGATGATGGTAAAATGTTGGGCGTAGTTGGTATATAATATTTTGCAATACAATGTTTCGGAATCTATTTCATCCCAAAGTGGATGAATGTAGTAGCCGTATATGTCATTTTCATAGTGTGTTTCAGAATAGTGCCTTCCATAAAAAGGTGATTTAGCATCTTTTGAGGCCGTATACAGATTTTCCCATTGGTAGGAGGGTTCTATGTTTTGCATGTGCGAAGTAACAAAGAAATGACCTGCTAATGCAAGTCTTTTTATCCGAAAATCAAAAAAAATAACAACAAAGCATTAACCAAGAATACATCGAGCTAATCAAAATTAATCTGGTCTTTTTTATATACAAAAATGGATTCTTTTCTATTTTTTGGATTCCATCAATTAAATCGTGTGGTTTTGTATACCTTCTTATTGTATATTTTTTTGAAATCAAGAATTAAGTATTTGAAATATTTATAGTACCTTGTATTGCAAAGTACTATATTTTTAGTAAGTTTGTCAGGAAATCATTTCTGCCTTTATGAAAAAATGTGCTTTATTTTTGTTTTTATTTATTTTAGTTGCTAATCAAGCCTATTCTTTGGGCTTTCCTCCTAAATTATACCCGAGTAAAGTGTTTAAAAAAGTGGGTACACAAATCTTTAAAAAGCTTCCCAAAATAAAATAGCTGAGTTTTATTTGAAAATTGTCTTAATTTTGAAAGTCAAATAAACAAATGCGCTATGATTTTTGCTTTCATCGACTGGAATCCAGATCCTGAAATTGCCAATCTTTTTGGATTTTCTCTTCGTTGGTATGGACTGTGTTTTGCAACTGCTTTTTTAGCGGGATTTCAAGTGGTGACGTATATTTTCAAAAAAGAGGGCAGACCTCTCGAACAAGCGGATCAATTATTGATGTATGGCATGGTTGCTACGGTGATTGGAGCACGTATGGGGCATTATTTTTTCTATGAATATCCTTTATTATTGGACAATCCGGGTCGATTTTTTCTCCAAATGATCACTCCTCCTTTTTCAGGTTTGGCATCTCATGGGGCTGCGGTGGGACTTTTCACTGCATTTTATTTATATGTTCGAAAAAATCCAGGTCAATCATATTTGTATGTGACAGACCGAGTGGTAATTACCGCTGCTTTAGCTGGTTTTTTCATCCGCATGGGTAACTTGATGAATTCAGAAATAGTAGGTAAAACGACAGAGATGCCTTGGGGCTTTAGGTTTTATCGCGACTTGGAATTTGCCTCCATGAATGGTGGTCAAGTCTTACCAAGACACCCTAGTCAATTGTATGAGGCCATTTCTTGTTTATTTATTTTTGCTTTTTTGATGTGGTTTTGGAATCGCAAAAAAGCGAAGACACAAGAAGGATTATTGACTGCTTATTTCATGATTATCTTATTTAGCCTTCGTTTCTTTTATGAATTTTTAAAAGAAAATCAAAGTGAGTTTGAAAATTCGCTCACTTTCAACATGGGTCAATTATTATCCATTCCTGCAGTTATTTTCGGTATTCTTGTTCTTATTTATTCCCAAAAGAAATCCAAGGAAATTAAGGCAAATTAATCAACTTCTGAACTTCCTTATCGGATCCTTGAATGCGTTTTGCTAATAAATAACGGTTAAAATTATAGGCATCAAAATCTGGGGAACTGTGATTCATGCTTGCTCTTTTGGTTTTTTCAGAGGCATGTAAGTATTGTTCATTTCCTTCCCAAATTCCGACATGCACCACTTTTAAAGTTCCATCCTGTTTTTTTTCACCAAAAAATACCAAATCTCCCGCCATTAAATTTTTCCAGTTTTTGGTCGAATCGACCAAAATGCCCTCTTTTACTTGCTGTGAAGCGTCTCTAGGAATCACGAGCCCATTGTCTTGAAAAATGGATTTGGTAAATCCACTGCAATCCAATCCTTTTAAGGAAGTCCCTCCCCATAAATAGGGAATTCCCATCAATTTTTGAGCAGTTTGGATTAAATGTTGAGGAGTGGCTTCCGCGTGTTTTTGCAACCATTTTGCATAAAGTTCCACCTCTTTTTGCGGAACAAATCCTTTTGTTCCATCAGAAAGTTGGACCTCCCAATAGGCTCCTTGGCGTCGAATCCCCTTTAATCGATTGTGCCAAATCAGTTCTGAAACAATTTCAGCATTTTTATTTTTTGTTTTTAAGAGTCGACTTTGAGCTTTTGTGACAATCAAATCGATGCCCATGGATCGATATTTTTGATATTCTGAGGAATCCATTCGACTAATGGCTCCACCTTCAATCCATCCTTTGTACTTATCAGGTAATTCTACCAGAAACCAATTGTTGGAGGTTGATTTTTCCAGGATTTGTACTTGGGTTCCTAACAAAGCCTGCGTACTCATTTCGGCAGATTGTGCGGGTTTAGAACGAATATTCCCAACAGAAACATGTACAATTCCAATGTTTTTGGCTGGTTTTTGAGAAAAACCAATGTACGTAAACAATAAAAATAGGATCGTTTTAATCTTCATAATTGAATTCAAAAGCGCTTAAATTAGGAGCGAATTTTTTCTTTCTAGTTAACTCAAATTGATATATACTTTCGCCCAAATTTTTAAAAAATGGGAATCCAATGCGGTCATAATCGTAAGCATCATCGTTAAAAATCTCATCTTCATTGCAAAGTATTACTGCTGAGACGATAAATTCAACCTTATTTTTGAAATCGACCAAGTAAGCATTGTCCAATAAAAATCCATAGGCGTCACCCACTTTGTTGAAAATACGAATATTCGGATTGATGTTAGCCGATTTCTGAGAACCATAATACAAAAATTTGCAATAACTGGGGAAATAGGTACTGTCTGCAGCATAGTTGGGTTCATGCGATTCACTCGGCATTTGTGACATGTATTTGTATAAAAATGCATAATCAGATTCTTGGAGCCGGAATCGATCTTTTTTTGGGAAAGATTGAGGAAACAATAATCGCTTCAACAATTCATGTTGTGATTTTAGCGGAAATGCATTTTTTTGAGAAAAATCCAAGGCTTGATCTATTTTAGTGCCTTTTCCATCTAAGTACCCCTTTCCGATTAAAATGGGAGATGGATGGTATAAATCAGTCTGATTTATTTTTTCCGCTTCTTGGTAAATAATTTTTCCCTGTGAATTAACAAATTGATTGGGATTGGAATATTTATTTTCTGATACTGGGATGGAGGTTTGTAATCGATGAATGAATCGGACATCGTTAAATCCTAATTCCGTCATCCGACCATTCATTTCCTTTTGCCCAATGAATTCAAAAAGACGATTATATGCTTCATTATCAGAGACCAACAAGATTTTTTTGATGTAATGAGAAATGCTTGGTAGGCCATTTTTGGCACTTGAGTCGGTTTTCACCTCACTTTGCGAATTTCTAGCTTTAAGCGTTATAAAGCTTGATTCAGCGTTTAATTCTGGAATCTTTAAATCATTGATTTTTTCCAATGCCAATACACTGGCCGCTAGTTTTACGGTGCTGGCAGGATAAAAGTATTCTTCTTGATTCGCTCGGTATTCATACGTTTTGAAACTAGCTCGGTTATTTTTATCCCGATTGATTTGGGTATAAATAATCTGCAATCGATATTTTTCAGGCTGTTTCAATAGGTGTTGAAACAGCGTAGCATTTTTTTGAAGAATGCTTTCTAAAGTATTTTCTTGTGCCATAGTATTATGGGATCTACATATGAGAAAAAAACAAAAGGGGATGATGTATTTATGCATGTTGGTTAAAATGTATCATGGAGGCTACCAGTCGTTCTAATTCATTTTGGCTAAGAAGTGGATGAATGATTCCTTTGCAGATGGCCTGATCCCTTATGTTGGGATAGGCAAAATGGTTCGTTAAAAAGCCATCTTTGATTAAATGTTCAAATAGGGCAGGGTGGTGGCTACTAAATCCAGGATAATGTTTGATTCGTTGAATTTTTTGATTGGAATCAACAGGAAAAATGCTATCCAAGTACTCCAGTTGGGTATTTAATGTTTGTTGTCTTTCCACATATGCTTCTTGTGCATGCAAACAAGCATAAATAAATGCTGGATTTGGGGGCGAGCTTCCGACCCAAAATGGATCATTTTTCAATTCTTTGATCCAATTTTCGGGACCTATGATGATGCCTGCTGGAATGCCATAAGCTTTGGACAGGGAAGCTGTTTGGATCAATGGAGATTCCGTTTCCATCGCCATATCCATTAATCCCAAACGATGAGATTCATCGATGACAATGTAGGTTTTTTTTCGGGATGACTTGATCCAAGTTAAATCAAATTCCTGTACCAAAGGTGCCCCGATTCCATCAGAACAAAGGCATTGATGGGCTTGGTCATCGATGCTTTCTGCCCATT
>JBILRJ010000297.1:0-3887 GCA_044372695.1 Spirosomataceae bacterium | reverse complement strand
CCAAAAGCTGGCAATCTCGGAATGTTGGTGGATTAACCTCAGCGCATATAAATCAAAGCGATTAAGTGAATCCAAAGCGAGGTGATTTTGACCAAATTGTTTGAATTCCAGGGTTTGATCTGGACTTTTTATTCCTAAAATCAAGTTTTGATTTACAGCATTGGAGGCCAATGTATCTTGCTGTTGAAACATCCAAAGAAGATCTTCAAAGGAAAGAGCATCAATTTGATAAGAAACACATTTACGGGTGGCTAAGGGTTCTTCAAAAGAAGGAGTAAACACGAAACCGCTTAACATTAAAATGAAAAAAATAGAACCCAAAAAGTAAGCTATCCCTTTTTTCAAATCAATTAAGTGGTATGATCAACTCCTCGCCTCTCAAGGTAATGTCTTGATCTTTGCGATTGACCTTCATGATGGATTCTTTGGAAACATGGTATTTCTCAGCCACGACACGCAACACATCTCCAGGACCTACGGTATGAATCGCTTTAACCTTCACGTTCAAACGAGTAATTCCAACTTTTAGGCCTGCTGGATCTACCCCTGGGTTCAAGGATTTGAGCTGATCAAATTTCAGACCAAACCGACTCGCGATACCCAAAAATGTCTCACCTTTTTCTACAGTATAGGTATGGGATTTTCCCTCGGGGATTTTCACCTTTTCAACAGGAACCACCTCCGCCTCCGCTTCTTTTTTTTGTTTTTCTAAATCAATGGATTGGCTGGCAGACGTGCTTGCAGAATCCGATTCTATGACAGGATTATCTGTTTGCACCTCTACTGCGATGGAAGCGGCATCGGGTAATTCATTTTCGGAAATTTCCTCATTTTTAAGCTTATCAGCCTTGGTTAATTCATTTGCATTGGTTCCCAAAAAACTTTCATAACCCACAAACATCAGGGTAACTATGATGACCCCCAAAACTACCAGAGTAATGAAAGGTAATTTGTGATTGGAAGCTGATTTAACTATTGGAGAATTATTTTTCAACATGATTCGTATCGGCTTTAGTTTTCTCACTCATCTCACCTACTTTATCGATAAGTTCCAATTTATAATCCTCCAATTTTTGCGCTAAAATAGCATCTGAAATTGCAAGCATTTGAACCGCTAATAAGCCTGCATTTTTGGCTGCATTCAAGGCAACCGTAGCAACAGGAACGCCATTGGGCATTTGCAATATGGACAAAATGGAATCCCAGCCATCGATGGAATTAGAGGACTTAACAGGAACACCGATTACCGGTAAAATGGTGGCAGAAGCAACCATTCCAGGCAAATGAGCTGCACCACCCGCTCCCGCAATGATGACTTTTAGTCCCCGAGTTTTGGCATTTTGTGCGTATTGCAACATTTTGATAGGCGTACGATGAGCAGACACAATATCTACTTCATAGGCTATTCCAAAGTCTTTACAAACTTGAATTGCCTCTTGCATTACTGGCAGATCAGAGCTGCTACCCATGATAATTCCAACCATAATCGTCTTTTAACTAATGACACGAATTCGATTTTTTACTTGATTTGCTTTTTGTTCTATTTCCTCTCTTGAATGCCCCAAGATCGTAACATGCCCCATTTTCCTAAATGGTTTGGTTATTTTTTTTCCGTATAAAAATGGATGAACGCCCGGAATTTCCAAAATTTCCGATAGGCCATCGTATTTCGCTTCTCCCTCATAACCTTCAGCACCCAACAAATTCAACATTCCTGAAAAAGCCATTGCATTTGTTTCACCCAAAGGTAAACCTGAAATGGCTCGCAAATGTTGCTCATATTGGGAGCAAGCATTGGCTCTGATGGTTTGATGGCCCGAATTATGCGGCCTAGGAGCCACTTCGTTAATCAAAATTTCACCCTCTTTGGTCAAAAACATTTCTACGGCCAATACACCTACTAATTCCATTTTTTGGATCAAATCAATGGCTATTTTTTCTGCTTGCATTTCAACTTCCTGAGGTATTTGAGCTGGAGAAATGAGAAATTCCACCAAATTTTGAACAGGATGGAAAACCATTTCAACCGACGGGAAAGCTTTTATTTCTCCCTGTGGATTTCTGGCGACAATGACCGCCAATTCTTTCTCAAAATCTATCGCTTTTTCCAAAAGTCCAGGTGCATCAAAACCTTTGGATACATCTGTCAAGGAGGAAATCAATTGTACTCCTTTACCATCATACCCTCCTTTACCGAGTTTATGAAAGGCCGGAAAAAAATCCGAATGATTCTTTAGATCCGCTTGATTCTCAGTGATTCGAAAATCCGCCGTCGGAAAACCATGCTCTTTAAAAAATGTTTTTTGTGATCTTTTGTCCTGGATCATCCGTAAAAGATGGGGTTGCGGATACACTTTTTTGCCTTCTTGTTGCAATTTTTCCAATGCTTCAATGTTGACATGTTCTATTTCAATGCTGATTAAATCCAAGTCTTTCCCGAACTGATAGACTGTTTCGAAATCGTTAAATGAACCCTGAGTAAATTTAGAAGCTAATTTATGACAAGGAGCATTGGGATCTGGATCCAAACATTCAATTTGAAAGTCCAAATCAATCGCAGCTTGAAGCAACATTCGGCCTAATTGTCCGCCACCTAATAATCCTATTTTCGGCAATTCTTTGTACATAAATTCTTTTAGAATGGGTAAAATTACGGCTTTTGTTTTACCTTTGGAAATTATTTAAACAACCTCATCATAATTCTTCAGGAATTATATCAATCATAATGACAAAAAAAACAGCATTAATCCTCGGTTTTTTGGCTTTAGCCATCGCCAGTCGCTTCATTATTTTGGCTGGACCTTCTTGGGCTAATTTCTCGCCCATTGCTTCCATGGCTTTATTTGCTGGTTATTATTTCCCTAAACGTTCCCAAGGAGTTTTATTTACTACTTTAGCCATTTGGTTGTCAAACATCTTACTAAATAACCTGATTTATTCCAGTTATTACAATGGTTTCTCGTGGGGTTTTGACGCTATACATTTAGGGCTATTTGCGCTAGTTAGTCTATTGGGTCATCAATTTTCTGCCAAAACCATCAATGGAAAAACATTTATTGGCATGAATTTACTGACTGTTATGGGATTTTTTCTCCTTTCAAATTTGGCAGTTTGGATTTCCAGTGATGTCACTTACACCAAAAACTTTCAAGGACTAATGAGCTGCTATGCAGCGGGCATCCCTTTCCTTAAAAATAGTTTAATTGGTCAGTTTGTTTTCTCTATTTTATTTTTTGGTGGTTTCGAGACAGTAAAAACCAAAGTATTGGCCAAAATCTAAAGTTCAGATTTATAAATTTTTCCCTCTTTCATCACAAACTTTACTTTACTCATAGAGCGAATGTCTTCAGAAGGATTTCCTTCTACGGCCACAATATCGGCCATCTTTCCTTCTTCTATGGTTCCCATTTGACTTGATTGTCCAAGTAAATCAGCGGCATGTAAAGTCGCTGCTTGAATGGTTTCTAAAGCGGGCATTCCTGCTTCATGCATCAATTCAAACTCCCTAGCATTCTTACCATGCCCAAATACTCCTGCGTCTGTGCCAAAAGCAATTTTAACACCCGCCTTGTAAGCCCTACCAAAAGTAGATTGAATCTTTGGTCCTACTTCCAAAGCTTTTATCCTCACCATTTCAGGATAATAATTTTTAATCAAAGCCGAATCTGCTACTGACCTTCCCGCAATAACCGTTGGTACATAATAGGTGCCATATTTTTTCATCAAATCCATCACTTCATCGGTCATGAAAGTCCCATGCTCAATGGAATGAACACCACCAAGAATCGCCCTTTTCATACCTTCTGCCCCATGCGCATGGGCTGCTACTTTAAATCCATAATCTTTGGCTGTTTGAACGATTGCTCGCACCTCCTCTTCCGTAAATT